>JBJTBB010000123.1:0-6700 GCA_046091125.1 Planctomycetaceae bacterium | reverse complement strand
CGAATAACCCTCGTTATCGTCGCTCTGGGCCGATCCGATTGCCGCCCGGTTGAGTCGCTTTTCGGCGAGCAACAGCGTTTTTGCCGTCCCGTCCGTCAGGGATGCCATTGTGATCGGCCCGACGCTGGTCCAGACCTGGTTGCTCGCCGTCGACGTGATTGCACCGCTGTTGTTCGAGTTGCTGGCGGCGTAGTCGATCATGCCGTGCGCATAGGTGCCGGAGGGCCCGTACCACGAGCCCAGAGTCAGTTTTTGCGGCGCTCGACGAGTGGGGCAAAAGTAGGCGGGGATGACCGTACCGATGGCATTGATCTGCATCTGGCCTACCGTCTGTCCGCCGCCCCCCAACCAGGCCTCCTGCTGCTCGAGATAGGGCAAAATCTGAAACGCCCAGCCGGCCCGCTGCCGAGGTGCCACGAGCGTACCGCCGCTGACATCGAAATCGGGCGGGTAGATCCAACCGGTTCCCCCGGACGGAAGCCAGCGATGTGTTTCATGATGCCCCGTCACCGCGAGCCCCATCTGCTTGAGATGATTGGTGCACTGCGAACGCCGAGCCGCCTCACGAGCAGCCTGAACGGCCGGAAGTAGCAGGCCCACGAGCACGCCGATGATGGCAATCACGACGAGCAGTTCGACGAGCGTGAAACCACGTCGACACCCACCAGCCCCGGCCGATGCGGTGTTCATATGTTCCCCTTCAACTTCGAAACCTGTAAGGAAAATACCTTTGTCATCAAGACCGGGTCAAGTCACCTCGACCGGAGCCGCGGTCCAAAACGCGTCGGGATCGGAGCCTAGTGTTACCCATAGGATCCAAATCGCTCCCTCAGTTGAACCCGTGTGGCACGCCCGTCGTACTCTTCCTTGCTGAGCACGGTGCTCTGAACTAACCTCGAAATAAACCCAAGCTTGGAGGACATGTCATGCGACGTTTTGGCATACAGCGGCCGGAATCACTCGAATCCCGCCGCGTTCTGGCCGCCGTCGCGACGATCTTCGACGTCGACGGTGACCTCGCTACCATCCGCTCTTCGCGAGGGCAGTTCTCCGATCTCGTCGGGGCGATCACGTCTTTCTCATCCGGAGCGGGCAATCAACTCTCGAGGATCGATCTCTCATCGCCCGTCTTCGCGGGGACCAAGCTGCAGATCAGCATCACGCAACGCGATCCCAGCGGCGACGGTATCATCAACATCGGTGAGATCCTAGCCCCGCACGACCTGTCGTCAGTCACCGTGGCCGGAGACCTCGGGAGGATCGACGTGGGCGACTTCAATCCAGCGACGCCCGGCATCGGTCGATTGAGTCTGGGTTCGATGGGCGTTTTGTCGACCACGACCGGTGCAACAGATCTCAATTCCATCGTGCGTGGTTCGATCCGCTCACTCCAGATCCAGACTGACGTGTCCGGGGTGACTTTCACGTCAACGGGCAATCTCGGGAATGCCGTCGTAGGCGGGTCTATCATTGGCGTCAAATCGAACGACGGATTCACCGTGGCATCCATCGGCACGATGACGGTTGCCGGTAGCCTTCTAGGCGGCGGAATGAGTCTATCCGGCCAGATCCAGACGACGAGCGGTGCGATCCGCAGCCTGCGCATCGGGGAGATCATCGGAGGAGCGGGCGATGGGAGCGGAACCGTGTTTGGCGCGACGGGAATCAAAGACATTCGGATCAATGGATCCGTCGTTGGCGGCACCAATGTATTCAGCGGGGGCATAGCCGCGGGCGTGGCCGGGGGAATCGGAAAACTCACGATCACCGGAAACCTGCAGGGCGGGAGCTTTGATGACACCGGATTCGTGGCGACGGAAGGTCGCATAAAATCCGCGACGATCGGCGGTGCCCTCATCGCATACACCGGTGAAAGAAGCGGGATTATCGAGGGACGCAACGGCATCGACAGAATTCGGATTGGCGGTGGCATCATTGGAGGCAGCGATCGGCTGAGCGGAGCGGTGTTGGCGTCCAACGGATCCATTCGTCGAATGGACGTGAATTCGGCCTTCGGATTTTCGGCGATCACTGGAGGCGCGGGCCAACTGAGTGGTTCCATCATCGCCGGCAATCTTGGGTCGGTGATGATTCGTGGAGATGTCGTCGGCTTGGTATCGAATCCGGTGCTGATCTCAGCGGTCGGCGCCGTCGGAAGGGCGATCGGGTCGCTCACCGTCAGCGGGCGCGTGGAAAACACGCGCGTACTTGCCGGCTATGCGTCCGAAATTCCCTTAAACGGCAACGCTCGAATCGGAGAGGTCGTGGTCCGCGGCGACCTGGTCGCATCGAGCATCGCTGCTGGCATTGACAACAGTCTTGGCACGGGACAATTTGGGAATGTCTTCGACATTCCGATCGGGGGATCCGGAACGTCCCGCATCGACTCCGTCACCGTGGGCGGTTCTGCGATCGGCAACGTCAACCTGAGCGATGCGTTCGGCATCGCGGCCATGACGATCGGGAGGGTGCGCATCGGTGGCACCCGCTATTCCATCACGGAGGGCTCTCCCTCCTCTCCCTTCGCTGACAACTTTGCGCTTCACGATGTCCTCTGATCGCCAAAAACGCGCTCGAGTTGACGGCTTCCCCTCCCGACCGGACGCGGCCTTCCCATCGGCTGGCGGGACCGATAACCTTCCAGGGGTGGCGGTCGTGGCATTCGCAGCCCAGGCCCTTTGAACAGGAATCAATGCGATGCGATCCGGTAATCCGGCCCTGAACGACAGAACGTTCGAGAACTTCGGTGTCTTCGGGCGGGATGTGACTCGCGAGCGGTCACCTGCCGATGTGATGACGATCACGGGCACGGCGAACAAGACGATGTTCCTGCTCTTGCTGGCGATGGGAACGGCCTGCTTCACATGGTCGAAGACATTCGCGGGCCCTGAATCCGATCCTGGAGCAGCCATGCCGTGGGCGATCGCGGGCGCCGTTATCGGACTGCTCGTCGCGATCGTCATCTGCTTCAAGCACACGTGGGCCCCAGCTCTCGCGCCCGTGTATGCGCTGGCCGAAGGATTGTTTCTCGGCGGGGTCTCGGCAACTTTCGAGTCACAGTACCCGGGCATCGTCATCCAGGCGGTTGGGGGGACGTTCGGTACGCTCTTCGGCCTGCTGCTGGCCTATCAATCGGGCCTCATTAAGGCGACGGAGAATTTCAAACTTGGCCTCGTGGCAGCCACGGGCGGCATCTGCCTCGTCTATCTCATTTCGATGATCGGGGGATTCTTCGGCTTTCCCATTCCTTTCATCCATTCCGCAGGTCCGATCGGTATCGGGTTCAGTCTCGTGGTGGTGGTGATCGCGGCCCTCAATCTCGTGCTGGACTTCGACTTCATCGAGCAGGCGGCCGAGCGGGGCGCTCCGAAGTACCTGGAGTGGTATGGAGCCTTCGCCCTGATGGTCACGCTGGTGTGGCTCTACATGGAAATCCTTCGGCTGCTCTCGAAACTCCGCAGCAGGAATTGATGCCGGCGGCACCGCGACGCTCGAGAGCCCGAAGGTCTTTCTCGTACGCAGGGCAACGTCGTTTTCTTCAATGAGTTGCGGCTTTTTTCTGGGCCCATTTGCCATCGTAGAGGCGATCATGTCCTCCGCTCGCGGTTCCACCGCATGAGGACTTCTCGCGCAGCGGACAATCCACGTCGACCGCACCGGCCAGCGAATCCTTGGAGGGCTCCTGATGCAACTCGGATTCTCACGTTCTTCGACCGCCGTCCGAGCGTTATTTGGTGTGGTGCTCTCGCTGTCGATGACAGTCGTCGCCTTCGGCGCGGAACAGTGGGCCCTCTTCGAGACGTCCTTCACCTCGAGCAAGCAGTACGAGAATCCATTCGTCGACGTGGAGGTCGACGTCATCTTTCGCCAGGGCGACAGGCAGTGGAGGGTTCCGGCCTTCTGGGCGGGCGACAGAACCTGGACCGTCCGATTTTCACCGCCGTTGCAGGGTCGCTACAGCTATCGGGTTGAATGCACCGATACCACCGATTCTGGACTCAACGGCGTCGAGCAAGACCTGACCGTCGAAGCCTACTCTGGCCACAATCCACTGCTCGTCCACGGACCGCTGCGTGTCTCGGACGACAACCGGCACTTCGTGTACGCGGACGGGACGCCCTTCTTCTGGTTGGGCGACACCTGGTGGAAGGGTCTCTGCCGGCGACTGCCCTGGGAAGGCTTCCAGGAGCTCGTCGCCGATCGCAGCAGGAAGGGCTTTTCGGTCGTCCAGATCGTCTGCGGCACCTACCCTGACGAACCGGGGCTCATGAGTCGAAGCTGGGAAAATGAAGGAGGCATGCCCTACCTGAATCGGGATTTCAGCCTGGTGAATCCCGACTATTTTCGATTCGCCGATCGCCGCGTGCAGCACTTGGTGGACACCGGTATCGTTCCCGCGATCGTGGGCGGGTGGGGGCGTGCCGTGACGCTGAGCGCCGTGGGATTGCCCGGCTACAAGCGGCACTTCCGTCACCTGATCGCCCGGTACGGTGGTCATCCCGTGATCTGGATCCTCGGGGGTGAAACGGACAAGACACAGGGACCGTGGCACGATCTGGCGGAGTACGTCGAGTCCATCGACCCTTACTACCGACTGCTGTGTAACCACAGTTCGCACCTGCGCGGAGCCCTCGAGGGCTCCGCCATGTTCGACTTCGACATGGACGTCACCGGACACAACTCATGGGCGACGGTGCACGAGCTTCTTGGAAAGATCAGGCGATCGCGAAGCGCCGTTCCGGAGAAGCCGTTTGTCAGCGGTGAATCCTGTTACGAACTCCACATGCAGGAAAACCCCGCTTCCCTGCAGCGATACCAGTTCTGGTCGCTGATGCTCGCCGGAGCGGCCGGGCACACGTATGGAGCGGCGGGTGTCTGGCACATGGGCACGCCCGAGGAGCATGGCAACTGGGGCGGCTGGGCCGGCCAGCCGTACGACCTCACGACCTGGAACGAGGGCATGCACTTTGCCGGTTCGGCACAGCTCGGTCATGGACGGGCTCTTCTGTCTGCACTGCCGTGGCAGCGATTCGAGGAGCATCCCGAGTGGGCGGAGAACGACCGCTTCGCTGCTGGCATCCCCGGCACGCTGCGGGTGATCTATCAGCCGAATCGAGGGGTGTACCACTGGGATGGCATCACGGTGAACCACGTCGAGCCGGGATTCTGGACCGCCTTCTATTTTGACCCCGTCAGCGGCCGACGGTACGACCTCGGGCTGCACAGGCTCTCAGGCACCTGGAAGTCACCGAACGTGCCGTCTCCCCAGGACTGGGTACTGGTGATGCAGTGCCTGCGTCCCAGCGAGACGGTCGTGCTTCCCACGATCACGGCCGGCGACACGTATGAGGGAATCCTGCAACCGCCCGGCGCGATCTTCACCCGAATCAGTGGTCCGGACTGGCTGACCATCCACGCCGACGGCCGCTATTCGGGCACACCTCGAGATCACCACGCCGGACGCCATAGATGTCTCGTCTGCGTACAGATTCCGAATCAGGAAGAGACGCTCATGGAGATCAGGGCCAACGTGATTGGGATCGACGGCGAATTGTTCCTCGAAACGTTCAATGGCTATCAGGGCTCCCGAAACGACTCACAGTCCGACACCTCGCTGGGCGTCGCCTGTCGAGGAAGACTGTCGGGATGGGCGCACTCGGGTCGCGGCGCAGTCCATGCCGTGGATCGCGTCTCCCGGGGAGACGACGCCCCACCCGACTGGGCGATCATGCTCTTCGAAGACGATGTGATCATTTCTCCCGAAGTCGACGCCAATGTGGCGGGAACGACCTACCAGGTCTCCTTCCAGACGAGTCCGGCGGTCTACTCTCAGCCGGCTCAGGCCACGCGGGCCGGCGACGGGCTGCAGGTCGAGGTGCTTCGTCCGGATGACACGGTACTCGAACGTTTCGATTACGCACCGGGAGAGTGGATTGGCAAGGCCGATTTTCGCGCCACCCAGTTCGACTATCGTGGAGACGGATCTGGTCCGATCAGCCTGAGGATTGGTCCAGCCGGCGGAATCAACACGGGGCGATTCCATGGTGCGATCGACACCCTCCGCGTGACGAATGCACCCGCACGCGACAAGGAATGAAGTCATCCTCGCACGATGGCCCACGAGGCAGCTTCCAGCATCGATGGCCGCGGCGATGCTTCGGCACCCACCAAACCCACTGACAGGGCATGTCATCGACCAGCGGAGCCGTCGGCTGCGGGCGGTGGCAGACGCAGGATCTCGGTCACCACACCCTCGTCGTCGACCGCGAAGTCGTATCGCCGGTCGCCGAGATCGAGCCGGTCGATATGCCCCCGGGGCGTGCGGCGGAGACGCACGAACCGAAGCCGCTGATTGGAGGCGTCGTCCGTTTCGTAAAAAATCACCTTGTCGAGGCCGGCCGACCAGAGGTCGATGAAGAACAACACCTCGGTGAGGTTGCTCGTGAATCCGCGGGCGAAACGGTCGACGGCGACTTGTACTCGGCCCTCGGTGGAGTTGAAGTGCTGGTTGCCCTGGGTGGCGAGGCTTTCCTGTGTCGCATCGTAGAACCACGGGATGTTGCCTCGCATGAACCCGACATCCCGCCAGCCGACTCCCCTCGGACTCGCCCAGTAGGTTTTCCAGGAGGTATCCCAGTCGGCTGGCAAGCCGTTCCAGAGCTTCTCCCGCCGGAAATGCTCCTGTGTGAGCGGGAGGGAG
>JBJTBB010000122.1:0-12809 GCA_046091125.1 Planctomycetaceae bacterium | reverse complement strand
CCTGCAAGCACTCCGGGAGATGCGGCATGCCGGCGGCTACTCCTTCGCGATTGGCGTGGACGGAGGCATTGCCTCGGGGACGATCGCGGCGGCCGCAGCGGCCGGCGCGGAGAGGTTTGTCGCGGGCAGTGCCGTCATCCGCTCCGGTGACTACGCCGCAGCGATCCAACGTCTCGAGAAGCTGGCCCGGGAGGCAGCCTGATGCCGTCCCAACCACTGCACATCGTCGTCGAACCAGACCGGCAGGATGCCGTCGAATCGACAAGGATCCGCCCCGGCATGGATGCCATTCCACCGGGAGAAACGGCCTCTGATGGCTGAATCCCTTGTCGTCGTCCGTGCAGGAGCGACCTGTTTCGATCTGAATGGCAGAATCCAGGGCACACTCGACCTGCCTCTGTGCGATGAAGGCTGTGAGGAGGCTCGGTTGGCCGTGGAGGACGTCGTCCGTCGCTCGCCCACGTCGATCGTGTCCTCGCCCTCGCGATGCTCGATCGAGACGGCCGGGCCATTGGCAGCGAGGCTTGGCGTCCGAACTCGCACGGTTCCAACGCTCGTCAATCTCGATTTTGGGCTCTGGACCGGACTCTCGGTCGACGAGATCCGTCAGCGACGCCCCCGCATCTATCGCCGGTGGCAGGAAAACCCGTGGACGATCACCCCTCCCGGGGGAGAGACGCTCGAGTCGGCTTGTGACCGGGTCCGGGAAACACTCGACCGGCTTCTCCGAAAAAGTCCCTCTGGATCGATGGTCGTCGTCGCACCGGATCCGTTGTCGCGCATCATCGGCTGGGGGGCCGCGGGGCATCCGATCGGCGACCTTTGGCCGCGGTCGGCGTCGCATCGATGCACGATTGACGGCGAACGGGTCGTTTGGATGCCCATCGGCTCGCAGTGGGCGGAACGACGAGAAAGTGCCTACAATCCGGTCGCCAAGGATCGATCGATCCGATGGATGGAGACGGTGGACGCATGGAAGAGGCCGGGGTGAGCACCACGCGACCCAAGCGGGGAGTCCCCGCAGGGCTGTGGCAAAAATGCGACGGCTGCGGCCGAACGATTTATCGCAAGGACGCCGAGCGGCTACTGAACGTATGCCCCTCGTGCGGGTTCCACTGGTACGTCTCGGCCTGGCAGCGCATCGGGCAACTACTCGACGAGGGGACCTTCGAGGAATGGGATTCCTCGCTGCGACCGCTCGACCCACTGGGCTTTCGTGACAAGAAGCCCTACGCGGAACGGCTCGTAGCCGAACAGCGGCGAACCGGCCTGACCGATGCCGTCATCACCGGCACAGGCATGATCCGTGCCCGTCGTGTCGCCTGCGGGGTCACGGACTCGTCGTTCATCATGGGAAGCATGGGGAGCGTCGTCGGGGAAAGGCTCACACGGCTCGTGGAGCGGGCCACGACGGAACGGCTCCCCCTGATCATCGTGAGTGCATCCGGCGGGGGCGCGAGGATGCACGAAGGCATTCTCTCCCTCATGCAGATGGCGAAGGTGTCGGCGGCACTCGCTGTATACTCGAAGGCCGGGGGATTATTCATTTCCGTACTGACGAATCCCACGATGGGGGGCGTCGCGGCGAGCTTCGCGAGTCTCGGCGACCTCGTCTTCGCCGAGCCGAAGGCGCTCATCGGCTTCGCCGGTCCGCGAACGATCAAAGCCACGATCAGGATTGCCCTGCCCAAGGGATTCCAAACGAGCGAATTCCTGCTCGAGCATGGGTTCATCGATCGCATCGTCCATCGACGCGACCTCAAGAGCGAGATAGCCCGGGCGATCGACTACTGTGGCGGTTGATCATCGAGGCCGGGTGACTACCGCTCGCCGTCAAAATCGTCCCTCGAACCCGGCGAATCCGCCGTGCACGAGCGTACCGGTATCGGCGTCGATCAGACCGAGAGAGTTCTGATCAACAATCGAGTCGGGCCATGATCCGTCAGCCTGGGCCAGGCCGCTCGCACCGACGAGCCTGTAGCCGATCCAAAGACTCCAAGTGTCCGTCACGTCCCATGCAACGAGCGCATCCAGGCTGCCAAGCCACGAGAAGCCGCTGGAGATCGAATGCACGTCGACGGCGGATCCATCGGCGAAAACCGCTGCCGTGCCATCTCCCGAGGCGAGCGTGCTCGTCGTGGTGATGGAGTTTCCAGCCACCATGAGTTTGGGCACAGCCGACAGTCGCCATGCCCGCATGACGCGCCAATCGATCTTTCCACCGATCTGCCCGCCGAACAGATTGTTGTTCGTCGTGACGCCCAACTCAACCTGCTGTGCACCACCGTCGTACCCGAAGCCTGCTCCGGATGGCACGCCGCCCGACAGCGATGTGAGAGTCAGGGCATCCTGCAATTGGAAGACTCGAAATCCTGCCAGCCAGACAGCCGTCAGTCCCCGACCATCCCGGTCGGGGACGGGTCTCCCATGAGGCGCGAACAGCCAATTCACTTCTGCGTCGTTGACGAGGTCATTCCGGGAAATCCGCTGTGCTCTTGCGTCCAGCATGTCATCCGCTGCGGACGGCCCGCCGCTTCCGATCGTCACGGACGGGGCGACGAGTGGTATCGCCACGAGGCCATTCTCTTCATCGTAGACCGAGGCCGACGAACCCATGCCGTAGACGCCCCAGTACACCACCTCGACGCCATGTCGTTGACGTTGACCAAACCAGCGGCCGATCGTGAGTTCGACCCCGCCTGGCCAGGAGGGTTCGGTGTCGTTGGTTGAGAGAATCGTTCCACCTCCTGGCTGGGTCGTCGTGGTGGTTCCTGACGCGAGTGTTCGTGTGAGGATCAGGCCACTCGACCCGGCGAACCAAGGAGGGAGCGGGCACCCGGCGTTCCAGTTCCCCGTGTCGACCAGGATTGGATCGAGGCTTTCGGGATTCGTTTCGCCAGCATGTACACCCAAAACGATTATTCCGAGGAGCATCGTCAGCATGCCCGTCGGTGAGCCGAGGGCATGCGTTCGCATGATCGTCCAAGGGAATATCCCGCCCGACAACATTCGCATGGGGCCGAGCTGCCGCTTGGGCACGGGTGCCTCAGAGGGTGACGGTGATTGCAGTCGACACCGATTCATCGAGAGAATCTCCGCGATTCCGGAGCCTTTTGTTGCGGGAGACTCGACTGACGAGCCCCATGAGTCAAGTCCAGTCATCGGGGGTGGATACACTGTCTGTGGCCGATCATCTTTGACTGCGAAGGCCTTTTTCATGGCGGCTTGCCACAAGCTGATGGCTTGTGAAGGCTTCGATTGAGCCAGGAGTCACCTCGTGCCCATCCTCCGCGGTGCCGTTCGGATCCGGACGCGACAGGACGTGGATGCCTGGCTTTCTGGGCTCGAAAACTTCGAGCGCATGCCGCCGGCCGGCCCTCCGGAAGCGGCCTACGGCCTAATCCGCATGCGTCGTCTTCTCGAAGTCCTCGGGTCACCGCATCGGCGGTATGGAATCGTTCACGTCGCGGGAACAAAAGGGAAAGGGTCGACGGTCGCCATGATCGCTTCGATCCTGCAACAGGGCGGGTACCGGGTAGGTCGATACATGTCGCCCCACGTCCACGACCTTGAGGAGCGGATCTGTGTCGACGACCGCCCGATCGCCGGAGCCGACTTTGCAAAGACCTGTCGTCGCGTGGCTCGTGCGGTGGATCGACTCACAACGCGCGATCATTCGAGTGTCCCGACCTGGTTCGAAGCGGTGACTGCGATGGCGATGCTGTATTTTTCGACACGGAGGGTGTCGATCGCCGTCTTGGAAACGGGACTGGGTGGAAGGCTCGATGCGACGAATGTCTGCGATCCCCTTGTCACGGTCATCACGAGCGTGAGCCTGGACCACACCGCTCAACTCGGTCGCACTGTGCGTGCGATCGCCCACGAGAAGGCGGGCATCATCAAGCCGGGAAAGCCGGTCGTCAGTGGAGCGAGAGTGGCATCGGCGGCGCGTGTTGTCGCGTCCGCTGCGTCGGCGACCGTATCGCCTCTCTACCTCCTCGGCCGGGATTTTCACGTATCGATCGGGCCGACGCACTCCAGTGAGAAAGGCTTCCAGCGACGGGCTCGGGGGCGTCGTGGTGCCGGCGGATTCACCTCCCTTGCAGGCCCCACGCTGTCGATCGATCTGGGGAGTCTGGCGGGTCGCGATGAAACTCCGACTGTCTCACGGCTCGGCATGGCCGGTACTCACCACGCTGACAACGCCGGGCTGGCAGTGGCGGCCGTTCGGCTCCTCGCACGCGAAGGGTTTTCAATCGACTCACCGGCCGTCGAACGCGGTCTGGCTTCCGTCCGGCTGCCTGCCCGCGTTGAACTGATCGACGCGAGGCCGCCGGTGGTCGTCGATGCCGCACACAATGTCGCTTCGATGCAATCACTCGTCGATACGCTCATCACCGCAGGCGTACCGTCCGGCGCGGTGCTTGTCTTTTCGGCGGCCCGCGACAAGCAGGTGCGGAAAATGCTCCAGTCCGCTCGCGCGATCTTCAAGACGGTTGTCCTGACACGATTCACCTCCAACGCCCGTGCCCTGGATTGCAAATCTCTGCTCATGGCTGCCCGGCGCGCCGGCTTCCGCGCCACCCATGTCGTGGAACCGCCGCTTGAAGCGCTCGCGAAGGCTCGGTCTCTCGCCGGACCGCAGGGATGCGTCTGCGTGGCGGGCAGCTTCTTCCTTGCGGGAGAACTGAGACGGGCCGCCCTTCAATCGTGATCACCGGATCGTTGGACAATTCGCCCTGATTTCGAAATGACGACGGAAATTGCTCGTGCAAGCACCGAATCGACCTGTTCCGGAAGTTCTGCCGCGGAAGCGTCGCCCTGAAACCCGGCCGTCTGCGAAATGTCCGCCATCTCGTTCGAGGATATACCTTCGGGCCTATCCCGCCGTTCCCGCCAGATCGCCAGTCGCACGAGCGCATCCCGTTGGGGCTCGACGACACAGCCGGGATCAGGAGTGACACCCCATTCAAGCGATTCCTGACGATTCCCGTTCAGCGGGCTCCCCGCATGGATACCGTCTCCATCCGGACGATGGATCGGCCTACCGCTCGGCGTGAAGTACTGCGAAGTGGTGAGCTTGAGGATCCCGCCTGATTCGAGATTCATCAACTGTTGCACGGTGCCCTTGCCGAACGTGCGCCCCCCGATGATCGATGCTCTTCCGTGATCCTGAAGGCACGCAGCCATGATTTCCGCGGCACTGGCCGTACCACCGTCCACGAGCACCGCCAGAGGCATGCCCGGCACGAGATCGCCTGCGACAGCGAGCCGACGCTCCACGATGCTTCGACCGGACCACCCGTCTCTTCCCCTCGTCGACACGATCAGATCCGACTCGGCCTTGAGCCGGGTGGTGCCACTCGCCGAGGTGTCCACATCTCCGACGAACAGGTCACACACGGCGACAGCAGCCGATACGAGTCCGCCTGGATTTCCCCTCAGGTCTATGACCAATGCCTCAATCGGTCCGGAAGACTCCGAACCACGGTCGAGTGACTCGATAGCGGACCTGACCTCGTCAGCCGTTCGCTCACCGAAATTCGTGACTCGCAAAAAACCGATTGATGGCCGTCCCTGCAGCCGGAAGTCCCACGCACCTGAAGGGAGCCGTCTGTCACCAAGGACACTCTCGATCCGCAGCGTTTCCCGCACGATATCGACCGATCGCACGGCGGCCACTGACGAATCGGCACCCCGCCCCAACACAGCGACCCTGACAGTGCTCCCAGCTTCGCCGCGGAGTAAATCGATCGTTTCGCCGATCGCGAGACCACGTGTCGCCCGTCCATCCACCGACAGAATCCGGTCACCAGACAGGATGCCGGCTCGCATCGCAGGAGAATCCGGTCTTGTCAATTTGACGATCGGGTAGACGCCAGGCGGAGCGGGAATCAATTCAATTCCGACGCCACCGAACTCCTGAGCGAGGGCGGCATCGACGGCCCTCCCTTCCGAAGGTCGAACGTAACGTGAATACCCGTCGAGCTTCTCGAGCATGCCATCCACCGCCGACTCGAAAAGGAGTTCCTCGTCGACCGGAGTGATGTACGTCGCACTGATTCGCCCGAGAATGTCGCCAAAACGGCGACCATGAGTGGAGTGGTCCCTCGCCGCCCAGCAGGACAGGGAAAAAACGATCGCAAAACAGAGCATCAGAACGTTACGGTGCGGCATCGTTTCAGTGTACTCAATCGCCTGGCGGGGCCGGTGGGAGCCTTTCAGTCGCGAAGTCGGAGTCGAACTTTCCCTCTTTCCCTCTGGCTTTCCCTCTGGTCACGTTTGAGGGCATCACGTGACGATCACATCCCTGCTGAGAGGCACGTCGACGCCATGCTGGCTGAAGACGTGGCCCTTCGGAACCACCGTGACACCCCCTAGAGAAACGGTAAGCCCATGCGATTGGTCCTCTTCGGGATCAAAACCGATTCGCATGCCCGACGGGATCCGCACGCCTTTGTCGACGATGACCCGCCGAAGGACGGCATACCGCCCCACATCCACTCCTTCGAACAGAATGCTCTCCTCGACACGAGAAAAGCTGTTGACCCGCACACCCGGGCCCACGATGGAGCGAGTGACCCGACCGCCTGACACGATCGCCCCCGGGCAGACGAGGCTGTCGGTGGCCTCTCCTCTCCTGGCTTCCCGGCCCTCGCCGGCGAATACGAACTTCGGGGGCGGGTAGTTGGGATGGTGCGTCCGGATTGGCCAACGGTCGTCATACATGTTCAGGTGCGGATGGACCCCCACCAGATCCAGTGATGCCTCGAAGTAGCTGTCGATGGTGCCGACGTCCCGCCAGTACGCGTCGGCCTTGCCGTTTTCGTCTTGGAAGGGCATGGCAAACACACCGTGCGCGTTCACGATGCTCGGCAAAAGGTCATGGCCAAAATCATGGCGGCTCGTGCCGTCGCGAGCATCTCGCCTCAAGCGATCGAATAGAAACGGTGCTGAGAAGCAGTAAATGCCCATCGAAGCCAGACACATCCCTGGGCGTCCGAGCACCTGCGGTGGATCGACAACCTTTTCGCGAAACTCGTTCACCCTGCCGTCGACGTTGACGCTGAGCGTGCCGAAATGTGCGGCTTCCTCGAGACGGACCGGCAGAGCGGCGATCGTGACATCCGCAGTCGACCGTTCGTGGGCCGCCACGAGCGCCCCATAATCCATTTTGTAGATGTGGTCCCCCGCGAGCACGATCACATACCGGGGAGACGCCATCTCCAGTGAATAGAGATTCTGGTACACGGCATCGGCCGTTCCCTGGTACCAATGCTCGTCGATGCGCTGTTGGGGCGGGAGGACGTCGAGAAACTCACCCAGATCTCGACAAAAGAATCGATGCCATCCGAGATTGAGGTGCCGCTCGAGGCTGCTAGCCTTGTACTGGGTGAGGAACAGGAGCCTCCGCAGACCGCTGTTGACGCAGTTGGACAACACGAAGTCAATGATGCGGTAGCTTCCACCGAACGGGACAGCGGGCTTCGCCCGGTCCTTGGTCCAGGGTTCCAGCCTCGAGCCCTTGCCACCGGCGAGCACCACCGCCACCACATCCCGCATCAAGGACGGATCGTGCGCGTCGCGGAACATGCTGGATCACTCGACGGCTGGTAAGGTGAACCTCGGCGGCACTATACAAGCCGTCCTGTGAAAACGGCCAATTTCGCGGATGAAAATGTCCGCACCAGCCTGGATTCCCCACCGAACGGGCTGGAATCCCCGGTCGGAAACCCGTGGGGAACCGGTCTGGTGCTTGATGGCGGGAGTTCGCTAGCGTCCTAGTCGTCCATTCGCCCAGGCCCTCAGGAATGGGCCGCCATGTGGCTCCTCCGACGAGGAGCTCGGGCGGCCTCCGTCCCGCAAGCGAGTCCGACCATGACCCAACGCTCTTCGAAACGACATGGTTCCCGCAGGCATTCCCATCGTGAACGATCCGGTGAGCCTCTCGAGTTTCTCAAGCCCCTGGTCGTCCTCGGCCTGATGGGCATGATTCTCTACGGAGCCTACTCGGTGATCAGTCGCGGCCCCGGTCGGGAGTCTGGCGATGCGCTCGGTCCCCTCCAGCCCACCATCTCACTCGACCTGCCGTCATCACTTGACTCGTCCCCGGGCACGGCGGTCTCCGACGTGCCGGCCGGCAATCAACTCGTTGCAGGCTCCCCGCCGCAGGGCGGCCCACCCGTGGTGACAGGCCCCGTAGGAACGCAACCGTCAGCCACCTCACCAGTCGTTTCGGTCGGAGCAAACCCGACACCAGTCGCACGAACGATCGACTCACTCGCGCCCGATCTCGCGTCGCAGTCGCAGGAGGCTAAGCTCCCGGACGACATGCCCCTTCCTCCGGCAGCCCTGCGAGGTCAAGCGGCAGCTCCCCCAGTCCCTGGTTCACCAGGCACCACCGAGACGACGAGGCAGCCCGTCGGAGCCACCTTCGCGGCAGCATGGACCAACGCACACGAAAAACTCGCCGCTGGCCAATATGCCGAGGCACTTTCCATCCTGTCTGCCTGGCAGGATGATCCGGGGCTCGCGGACGCCGAAACCCGGAGGCTCGAGGAACTACTCGGACAACTCGCTGGCAGCGTGATCTACTCGCAGGAGAATCACCTTGGTCCTGCGCATCTCGTGTCACAGGGAGAGACACTCGAAGCCATCGCCTCCCCGCTCCATGGCCCATGGCAGTTGCTGGCGAAGATTAACGGCGTGAGTGACTCCTCAGCGGTCGTGACAGGAGAGTCTCTCAAGGTTGTCGAGGGGCCGTTCGATGCGATCATCAGTCTGTCGCGCCGTCGGTTGTCGCTTCAGTTGCGAGGTCGCTACGCCGGCAGCTTCCCGATTTCGATCGGTCGACAGGTCGAGGAGAAGGTGGGGCAGTCATTGGCAGTCGAACGCATCCACCGTGGAACGGCGGGTGAGCCAGGTTCGCCCGTGGAACTGGCATCGGAGGGGCCGGTGGTTCAAGCGGCGTTTCATGCTGGTGGCGTCGGCAGGCAGATCCTCCTGCGGGACGGCGTGGTGATCGAGGCCGTGGCTGATCCCGCGGATGCGCCGACCGGTCCCACGAGCGTCGTCGTATCGGCTCCCGATCTCGGCGAACTGGTGGATATCCTTGTGCCGGGGTCTCAGGTATTCCTTCGCCCCTGATCGCTTCACGTTCTGCTCCCTCCGATCTCCACTGCACGGCACATGTCGGACTCACTCGTCTACCGACTTTCAGCCGAACTCGCGAAAGTCCGCTTCGTCGACCCGCACTCCCACATCAATCCGCTCTCGCCCGCATCACGTTCCCTGGCCGACATGCTCGGCTATCACTACTACACGGAACTGGTGCATTCAGCCGGCAT
Source organism: Planctomycetaceae bacterium (assembly GCA_046091125.1). GTDB lineage: Bacteria > Planctomycetota > Planctomycetia > Pirellulales > UBA1268 > UBA4655. The sequence goes on along the minus strand of JBJTBB010000122.1, from coordinate 3,462 downwards.
CTCGCGGGATGCCATCGAAGGGCAGTCCGTTTCAGAGGAGGAACGGATCACGAACATCGTGGAGGGGCTCTCGCGGCTGTCGAACACGATCCAGTATCAGTGGCTCCTGGAAATCTCGCGAGAACTCTTCGGCTTTAAGGAAGCCTCCATTCGACCGGACAACTGGCGAGCGCTGGCGGATCTCGTCACATCATCCTGCCGTTTGCCCGAGTGGGAGAGCACGGTCCTCGCACGAAACAACATGGAGGCGGTCTTTCTGACCAACGATTTCGACGACCTACTCTCGGGTTTTGACACGTCCCGATATGTGCCCTGCCTGCGAGTGGATGAACTGGTCTTTCACTCGAGTCGTCCAGGAGTGCTGGATCGCCTGTCATCCGTCACTGGTATCGTCCCGTCATCAAGCCGACAACTGGAGCAGTCGATTACGTGCCTCACGGAGCGATTCGTGCGGGCCGGCGCACGGGCTGCGGCCATTTCACTTCCGCCGAACTTTCGACCCGAAAGGATCGACGACAGCGTGGCGGATCGAGCGATTGAGGAGATCAGATCTCGAGGAGAGGAGTCGTCGCTAGACGCCCGTGACATCATCGCCCGGCATATGTTTTGGGTCGTCGCCGGTTCATGCAATGTCATGCATCTTCCTTTCGACCTGATGATTGGCGTACGCCGTGGCGTGTACCCCGGCGGCGTGTACCAGGGCCAAGACCTCCTCGACGGACGGCTTTCGCTGGCCGACTATGCACCACTGTTCAACGCCTTTCCGAAGGTTGTTTTCCCGGTTTCGGTTCTTTCCCATCCGCTCAACCATGAGCTCACCGCCTTCGCCTGGATCTTTCCCAATGTCATGCCATTCGGTCATTGGTGGTACGCCAACACGCCGACCGTGATCGAAAGAGATCTCGAACAGCGAATCGAGGCCGTGCCCCGCACGAAACTGCTGGGCTATTACAGCGATATGTACAAGCTCGAATTCGGCTATCCGAAATTCGCCATGTACCGACGGGTGTTGTCGCGGGTGCTCGCTCGCCGATTCGTTCTCGAGAGAAACTGGAGCGAAGAAGCAGCACTCGATCTTGGCGTCGATCTGCTCGCTCGCAATACGCGACGAATCTTCTACGGATCCGAGACCGTTTCCTGACGATCAGCGGATGACCGCGTCAGGATCGGGCGCGTTCGGGACTGGCTCTGCCTCGGTCATCTGCTGACCGGCGTCGTCCGTCGCAGGGACTTTCGCCACGAGAACGCTTGGCGGCAGGTCATCGGCCTCCACCACCGGCGGCCACGGAACGGGCAGATACCCAAGCGACAGGATCCCGCCTGCTCTCGCTTGGAAGTCGTTTTGAGGCGAAGAGCCGTCCGGCACCGGACCCGAATAGTCATACGGGTCGGGACACATCGTACACCCCGTCAGACAGACGACGGCGGCAGACATCAGGCCGAAAAGTCGCCAATGATCCCGACGCATAGATGCTCCGCGAACTCGGTCACCATCCTGCTCGGATGGCACCCGCTTCTCAAACTCCGTCCGGCGACTGCTCCACCCCGAAAACCCGCGGATTACATCGGGCCGTCACAGACGATTCATTGAGAAAAACCGTCCTGATCCAACCTGTATCGCCAAAACGGAGCCTCTCAAGGCAGTTTTCGACGATTCACGCGTCCTTCACTGGCAATCCCGCGCGTTCCAGGAGCAACTTCATGTCATTCCATACATCTCTCTTAGCGGCGGGATTCCGCAGGAGGTAGGACGGATGATAGGTGCAGATCACGTTGGCGGTTCGATAACGGTGCCAAGTCCCCCTCAGTTTCCCAATCGTCGACTGGCTCTCGAGCAGCGACTGGGCGGCGGTGGTTCCAAGACAGACGATGAACTCCGGCTGGATGACCTCGAACTGGCGTTCGAAGTATCCTCGGCAGTTCGCCACCTCGATGGGCTCAGGCTGCCGATTCCCCGGTGGACGGCATTTCAGCACGTTGAGGATGAACACCTCTTGCCGGGTGAGTCCGCAGGCTTCGATGATCTTGGTGAGGAGCTGGCCGGCACGAACTACAAACGGCTCCCCCGATGCGTCCTCGTCGGCACCTGGAGCCTCTCCGAAGAAGCAGAACCGTGCCGACGGATCACCGCTTCCGAAAACGGTGTTGGATCGGCTGTTCGCCAGGTGCTCGCAGCGGTGGCACCCGGCAACCTCTGACCGCAACAGGTCGAGTTGCTTCGTTCGATCGGCGGCTTCCATGACTGACACGCTTCTGCGAACATCAAGGTCCGGACGAGTCTGACCACCGTCGCCAGGACGCGAGTCGTCGCCTCCTCCCTGCGCGGAAGCGTGGGGACGGTCCATGCCCAAGCCCTCGATCGAGCCGGAAGCGGCACCGACCGGCAACGGACGAGGGAGATCCCGTACGCCCGCCTCGGCGAGGCTCACGAGTCTTTGACGAATACGTTTGGCGTCGTTTGTTGCCACAACGCAAGCTCCCCACACGTCATCTCAGGCCTGATCGCGGAACAAACCAACGCGTACGTCTGATTGTCCGGAATCTTGAGAGGACCCCGCCTGTCGGGTCCGACAGGCGACGAACTCCCTTCGCTTCGACGAGTACACCGGCTACAGCGCCCGTCGAAACCGCTTCGGGCCCCTACCCTTTCCGAGCAACGGCGGCCCGGCGGGCTTGGGCGGCGGAGGCGGCTCCGGCTCTGCCGCAAACTCCGACGAGTGGTTGACTCCTTCTTCAGCCGACGGCCTCGCGTGCGGCGGCATTTCCATAGCGGCAAACCCGGGAATCTCGTCGCGGGTGAGGAGCTTGTCGATTCGAATCTCGATCCTCGTCAACTGTGGACCCTCTTCGGGACTCACGAATGTGAAGGCCACCCCCTCCCGTCCCATCCGTCCGGTCCTTCCAACCCGATGAACGTAGTCGTCACAAAACTCCGGAATGTCGTAGTTGACGATGTGAGAGACACTCGACACGTCGATGCCTCGCCCGACCACATCGGTCGCCACAAGGACCCTCACGGCCCCTTCACGGAAATGTTTCATCACACGATCTCGGACACTTTGTGAGAGGTCTCCGTGGATGCAGGCCACTTCCCCCCCCTTGGCCCGCCTCGAGAGTTTCTCGAAAACCTTGTCGGTGCCTCGCTTCGTTCGACAAAAAACGATCGCCTGTCGCGGCTGCTCCCGCTCGAGTAGTCGCTCGAGAAGCTCGAACTTTCGCCTCGGATCGACCGTGAAATAGAACTGTTCAATCGTTTCGACTGCGATGTCGGTGGCGGAGAAATCCAGCGACTCCGGGTTTCGCATGTACCGCTCGGCGATCTTCCGAACCGGCGGTGGCACCGTGGCGCTGAGCAGCAGCGTCTGCCGGTCGCGCGGGCAGCGGCGCAAAATCTTTTCAATATCGGGCCGGAAGCCGATGTCGAGCATCCGGTCCGCTTCGTCGAGCACGACTATTTTCAGT
>JBJTBB010000121.1:0-5539 GCA_046091125.1 Planctomycetaceae bacterium | reverse complement strand
GACAGCGAGCACGTCCCGGTCGAATTCCGCCCACGTCGAACGCCCATCCGGTGCGTCCCGCGGTTCCCTTGCGTGGCTCGCGGTGCGTATCGCCACGATCGGGCGGCCGGAGGTGATCCAGTCCCGACGAGACTGCATCGCCTCGTTGAGCCGTCCACGTCGACGCACGGAGAGCATGAGCACATCTGCATCCGAGAGACGCTGCAGACCGGGAATCGAGTGGGCGTCGTCATTCGCCACGTGATGGGTGACGACGCGGAAACGATCACCGAGATATCGCGCGGCGAATGCGGGGAGCGTCTCGTGGGAGCCGTATTCCGATTCAGCGACGACGATGGCCACGGTGGGCCGTTTGTCACGCGGACTTCGAAATGCCGGTCCACCGAGAAGATCGCTGGATGCAACGGTCGAACAGATGTACCGTTCGACATGGTCCACCATCCGGTCGGTGGCGGTGAAATGGTCGACCCATGGCCACTCGGCGGGATCGAACATCGTGTCGGTGAGGTCTCGGACGAGCGAGACCTTCTTGCCCGCGAGGACCTGCCGCCTGAGGCCAAAAGGCCTCCCGAGTACGCACATGTTGAGATGCACTCCAGCAAGCAGCACATGACGGATTTCCCGTGCCTCAAGAATCGCGGCCACCTCCTCGCCGGAGTCCGTGACGAAGTCCCGCTCGCCGTCGATGGGCACGAGCGGTGACTGCGATCGCCACGGGGTGCCGGTGTTGCGACCGATCGAAGCGAGGCGGGCCGTCCAGGCAGCGTGCTCGTCGGGGGCGTCGTCCTCGCCGCCCCTGGACTGGTCGAGAGGGTATTCAGCGCTCACCTCGGACGGCAGTCGACAGCACCAGTCCGCGGCATCCGGTGGAATGCGGAGGCGGTCGACTTCGGCCGCGGTCGTGATGGCACGGGCGCGGGCTGGATGCTCCCGGTAGGCGGGCATGCAGTCGCTCGGGGCGTGGATGACCGCTCCGCCGGCGTTTCGCACCGCATCGGCGATCGCAGCGATCCGAGGGGCGAATTCAGTGAGCCGCTGGACCGCTCGATGACAATGGTGCTCGTCCCATACGTCGCAGATGATCAGGGCTGTGGCTGCCGCATCGACCACGGCCCGGGATTCGATCGTGCGATACCAGGTGGCTCCGCCATCACCGGGTTCCTGTCGCCGTAGGGTCAGTCGAAACGACTCCGACGAGGACGATTCAGCTGAACGAGCCGAAGGTGATACGGTCCCAATCATGGCCGCCAGTCCCACGATGATGAGCTTCCGCAATGTCCCGAACGAAAAGCTTGCGCCGGAGACCGCTGCCGCTGAGATTCGCATGGATTCCTCTGGCATTGAAGACGAGCCTCACAAGTCCCAGGACTCCCTCGGCCCCACTCCGTGGACGCCCACCTGCAGGGGCATTCCCGAATCGAAACCCTTGCGGAAGGGATGCCACTGAGCGGTGAGTGTACCCACGCTAACGCGATTCGATGGGCCGGGCCGCATGTGGAAGCTCCCACGATCGCCCTTCAGGCGAGCTTCAGGGCTGCTCGCCCACGCAGACGAGCCATTCCCGCCTCTCGTCTCCGGAGTGGGTCGCCACCCGCATGAAGAGCCGACCGCCACACAGCGCAGGTGAGGCGAAACACTCGTCGCCGAGCATGTTCTCACCCAGGGATATGAATTGGTCAGGGTTCGCCTGAAACAGATGCGATTTTCCCGACTCGTCAGTGGAGAGGACGATGTCGCCCACGAGCAGCGGAGAACTCGAGAACGTGCCGCCGAGGCGGTGCTTCCAACGTTCCTCACCCGTGGCGGCGTTCCAGCAGATAGCGATGCCGGCATCGAGCACGGCATAGAGATGACCGTCCCGGTACAGGAGCGACGGCACATACAGTCGCTGCGCGTTCTCCCACTCAATCCGACCGGAGCCATCCGCCCGGATCGCGGCCACGTGATTCCGAGGGTACCCGCCCGACGAATAGACCCGCTCACCGTCGGTGACCGTCGTCGTCACGCACTCGGTCGTCGCACCGGCGGTTTCCCAAAGCACCTCACCGTTCCGGGGATCATACGCCACCACCTGGTCGCATCCGGTCATCACGAGCTGGTCCCGACCGAATAGTCGGTGAACGATTGGCGATGAATAATTTGGGCTCGCAGGCCGCGGTTGGCTCCACGCGACACGGCCCGTACGTCTGTCCAGAGCGGCGATCACGCCGCCCCCCTTGTGATCGCAGGCCACGACCACAAGTTCTCCGTAGAGCAGGGGGGAGGCTCCAAAACCCTGATGGATGACGTAGTCGTCGACCGTGGTCTGCCACTGCTCGTCGCCGTCGGAAGAAAGAGCGGTCGTGACGATCGAGCCACTGTTCGCGAAGGCGACGATGACACGCTCGCCGTCACTGGCAGGTGTGCACGACGCTCCGGTGGAACGCTCGTTTTTTCGCATCGCGCCTGAGGCATGCACCTCTCGAATCCACAGCGTACGGCCGTCTGTCGCATCGAACGCGAGCACCGATTGGCTCCCGGATGACTCGTCACAGGTCTCCAAATAAACCCGTCCGTTGATCACGCACGGCGAGCCGTGGCCGCGACCGGGTATCTCGGCCTTCCACAGGATGTTGCGTTCGTGCCCCGGTTCGGCTGACCACTCGAGTGGCAGTCGCTCGCCTTGCACCGCCGCACCATCGCCGGTGGGTCCCCGCCAGCCGGGCCAGTCGCCCGCTCGGTCAATCGGCGACGGTGCTTCAGCCTTGGCCTCGGACCGCATGTCAAAAAATGACAGGCCGAGAATCAATGGAAGAAGAGACAGACGAGTTGCACACCCTGTCGATATCTTCACGCCACTCTGTCTGTTGATGAAGATCAGTCGAGTTTGATGACAGCACCGTCGTTACGTTGACCGGCACGCCACCACACCATCGGGTCAATCGTGTAGGAGACGCTTCGGACGCTTCCATCGCCCATGCACACTTCGACCGTTCCTGGATGCGGACCACCGAAAAAGAAGTGAGCTTTGAAATGAGTACTAGACCCCCCCCACGCACCATCCGGAGCAGGGGGTGCGCTATTGAGGCGGATGGTGTCGGGCGTCCATCCGCTCAGCCAGCCGGTGTACTCGCCGGGACAGTCCATGCCCGTCACCGTCGGATCGATCCACCGCTCGCCAAGCAGCACGCAATTCGAAAGGCCATCTGCAGCCGATGCGGTAGTCGTGGAACTGCGGGTGCCGAGCGTTCGCTGCTTCTCGATGAGTCCACCGGACACGCCGTCGATGAAGTTGCTGGTGACGGGAGGCTGCGATGGCTGGGAGCCAGGTCCGCACGCCGCGTAGTCCGTCCTTGCCCGACCGCTGGGTAGGAGCGTCTTCGAACCACCGCTTCGCCGAGAGGGGCAAAAGTAGGTGGTGATCAAGGCTTTCGCAGTCGCTCCAGCATTGAATCCCCAGTCGTTCGTGGGTTGTCCATAGATGGCAATCTGCTCCATGTAGGGAAGGATCTGGTAGGTCCATCCCGCCGTCTGATTCGGCGGTGAACGGGGCACTGATCCCGGCGCCGGCATCGCGGGAATCGGTGACTTCGCGCCAGCGTCCAGCGTCTGTCCATCAAACAACACGCCTGTCACGTCATGGGTGTGACCGCCCGTCGGGAAAAAAGTCGTTGCCGAGATGAAAGAATGGATCGCGTTCCCCATCTGTTTCAGGTTGTTCTTGCAGGAGGAGCGTCGTGCCGATTCCCGTGCCATCTGCACCGCCGGAAGCAGGAGTCCGACGAGCACGCCGATGATGGCGATCACGACGAGCAATTCGACGAGCGTGAAGGCTCGACGGCTGGAAGCAAAACCCCTCGCGCAGCCCGCATCCACCGACGGGGCTACGTCATTTCTTGAAAGTCCATGCATTGGAACAACCTCCTCCCGGACACGTGTCGTCATGCGAGCAATAAAACCTTCGGAAACGGCTGTCCGCAGGTAGAGACTGGATCCCGCAACAGATCTCGTCATGGTTTTTTCTTCTTTTTCTTGGGATTCGTGAACTCTTCGATCCATTTTTCTATGGCAGCGGAGTCGATTTCCTCTGCACGCCCCGTTTCAAATACCACGAATCGCTTTCCATCGACCCCCTTCTGCTCCATGACGATGGCGGTTCCGAAGAGGGGATCCTCCGTGGGAATTCTGCCGACGATATATGGCAGTCTGTCCCGAGGAGACGTGAACGCCGTTTCCTCGCGGCCCGCAATTCCCATTCGTGTGAAGATCTCCTTCTCGTCTACAGCATGCTGTAGGGCCCATTGCTTGAGCTCGTCGCCGTCCTTCGGAGCGCGTGCCTCATTCCGCATTCCATAGACGAGATAAAAATGGAACGCTTCCTGAATGTGGTGCTTCTGATGCGGTGGTGGAGCGACTGGGGCAGGCTGGCCGCATCCGAGCAATGTCAGTAAGACGGCGAACACCCATCGGCGTTTGCCGCCGATGCCAGGTGATTCCGAATGACGCGTCACCTTGAGCACGATGATGAACCAGTTGTCGTGAAGAGCGAATGTTTCGGACGATTCAGCGTGCCTTTTTTCCTGGCAACCCATCGAGAGCCAACGGCCATTTCGAGACGAACGGCCGTCGTTTCTTCACCCGAAATCCCCCAAACCTTCCCCCGGGGAGACTACCGCCTGCCGTGATTCCAGTCAATGTTCGCGGGGGATTATTGGCTGGGTGTCGCCGTATCGGAATGCGGGCGCCGATTGCCGTGGAAGGATGCCCCCCGGATGGGATGGTCAAGGTCCACGCGATAGAGCGATCGACCGGCCGTGATGTAGAGGCGGTTGGACTCGGGCCCTGCAAAGCAGCAGTTGCTCGCGTCCTCGGGTGTCGGAATCCAGCCAAGGCGTCGGCCATCGGGTGAGAGTCGATAAACGCCCGTCGTCCTGCCCGAGCCAGCCGTGATGAGCAACGAGCCATCTTTGGCAACTTTTAGGCCGTCGACACCCCGGTCGTCGCCAAAATCAACTAACACCCTCCGTGCGCCAAGCGAGCCATCCCTCTCGATCGGAAAAGCGACGAGGAGGGCACGGGCACCGGCCCTCTTCTCCTCGCTACCGGGAGTGTCGGCGACGTAGAGCAGTGATTCATCGGGAGCAATCGCAAGACCATTCGGCTTGACGACGCCCCGTCCATCGCGATGGTCGACCACGAGCGATACGGTTCCATCTGCGTCGATGCGGTAGACCGCTTCCGATGTGAGTTCACGGGGTTCATCGCCCACATACCGCGGGTCGGAAAACCAGATTCGGCCCGCCGAGTCGATGACCAAGTCGTTCGGAGCGTTGAATCGTTTCCCGTCGAATCCGTGGGCGAGTGTCCGAATCGCTCCGTTGGGCTCGGTGATGCTCACGCGGCGGCCTCCGCCTCGATTGGCACCCTCGCAGGCCACGAGTCGACCGAGGCGGTCGAAAGCCAGGCCATTCGAACGGCCGGACGGCTCTCGGTAGACGCTCGTCATGTTTGTGCCCGGATCGTATCGCAGGATTCTGTTCCCGATGTCGGAAAACAAGAT
>JBJTBB010000120.1:0-3452 GCA_046091125.1 Planctomycetaceae bacterium | reverse complement strand
CCATCGCGTGCCGATCCACCAGCCTGCGGCCGCCATCGCGAGCCCGACGGCCGTCGGTTGCCAGCCACTCGAGAAGACATCGACCAGACCGATCGCAAGGCGCGTGACCAGCGGCAAGCGCATGCCAAAATCATTGAAGATCGTCGCGTACCCCTGGAGTATCGTCACCGAAAGGACAACCAGTACGAGCGTGGCGATACCGCCGACCAACAGCGGGTACGCAAGCAACGCCCACCAGCCACGGTTTGTCACGCGCGGCCGGGCCGCATGATCGAGTAAGCGGGCGGAGAGCCGCCGTATGTCGCCGTCCCCTCCCAGAAGCGGCAGCCACGCCCAGGGGTTGCGCCGGGCGAGATCGATCCCCTTTTCGATGTCCCCTCGCTCGAGGCAATCGGCCATCGCGATCCATGCCTTCCGCTCGTCCGGCAGCAACTCGTTCGCCAGCGAGCGGATCATGGCCGCCGTCGAGCGAGCCGTTCCGGAATCGCTCGGGATCGTAGAGGCCGTCGGCGGACGTTCGTCGGCCGGCCGCTCGTCACCACCGTGCTGGATCGCGGTGATCGCTCCAACGACCAGTTCGTCGAACGATGGCGAGGCACCCGCCGGCGACACTGCATCCGAAGCGACGGCACCCCCGCCCTGCTCTATGCCCGTCTCACTCACTGTGGTGACCTCCAATGCTCGGCCGGCGGCACGTGTGAGACGCGTTCGAGCATCATCGTGATCGGCCGCACGAGTGCGACCGCATAGGCGAGCACCGCGAGACCCGCCACAAGGCTACCGAGCACCGGGACGAGACGACGGTCTCGCCTGCGACCGGCTTCGGCGACCCGGTGACCGAAGGCCGCCAACCGACCTCCCTCCAGGGGAAACGTGTGATCGACCGTCGCCGGAACGCCAAAACCATCTGCCACCGCGGCGAGAATCTCCCGCTGCGCAGAAGCGCGACAGCCTGCCGCTCCGAGCGACTCCATCACTCCGCTGGCCGCGATGCCCGCCCGGATGCGACGTCGCGACTCGCCCCGCACGCGGCGGACGGCTTGGAGCACGATTCCCGCAAGCAGGCCCGCAGCAGCGGCCGCGACCACGGCCGCGATGAGGCTCGTGGCCGGTCCGACCGCCCGTCCCGATGCGAGGTCATCACCGGCATCGACCGGCGAGAGACTGCCGACAGATGCGATCGCTGGCGCGAGCCCGACCGTGAAGTAGCCCATACCCGCCGCCGCCGCGACACTGACAGCCACGGGATAGACGACCGAGATCCGCCAGGCGCGTTCGTCGGCCACCATGTCGCGCGTCGCGTCGACGAGGATCTCCGCAACGGCTAGACCGGCCCCCGCGTCGCGTTCGGCCTGCCGGACGGCCTTCGCAAAGCCATGGCGTTCGCTCGGCCCAAACCAGTCGATGATCCCCGCAAGCCGCATCGCCACGAGCATCCCACCGATTGCCTGCTCGCGACTGGTCGCTCCGGGCGCGCCCTCGTCCGCCGGTTGCATCAGTGACCGCTCCTCTAGAAATGGACCCGCTCAGGATACACCAATGCGTTCGCCGGGTCGGCATCCCGACGGCACGCATTTGAACCACTCGGCGAACGCTCATGGACGCACTCCGCCACGAGCCGACGCTATGCTCTTTCTCGTATCCAGCCATTTCGAGGAGACCATACGATGCCCGCACCGCTCTTCTTCCATCGATCGCTTCCGACACTCGCGATCCTCTGGGTTCTCGCGGGATCACCGGCTCGGACGGAAGATTGGCCGCAGTGGCGGGGGCCCAACAGCGACCGTATCTCCCGGGAGACCGGTCTGCCCACGGGGTGGTCGAAAACCGCGAAGGTCGCATGGCGGACGCTGCTGCCAGGACGTGCCGGCGCCACGCCCTGTGTCGTGGAAAACCGCATCTTTCTCACGAGCAACGAGGGTGACGATCTTGTGGTGCTGGCGGTGAACGCCGCCGACGGCCGGATGCTCTGGAAGCGTTCGGTCGGGGGCGGCAATCAGGACGCCCGCGCCGGCGAGGGCAATTCGGCCTCGCCATCCCCCTGCACCGACGGTCGCCACGTCTGGAGCTTCTTCGGCACGGGCGTGCTGGTCTGCCATACGGCTGATGGCGAGGAGGTCTGGAAGTTCGACGTGGGAAAACGCTTCGGCACGCTCGACATCCAGTTCGGCATGACATCCACGCCCGTGCTGGACGGCGACGCGCTTTATCTGCAGTTGATCCACGGCCCGATGAAAATGGGGAACGACAACCGTACGGGAAAGGTCATCCGCCTCGATGCCGCCACGGGGCGCACCGTGTGGGAGGTCGACCGCACGACCGACGCCCAATTCGAGTGCAAGCACTCCTATGCCTCACCGGTGCTCTATCGCGAAGGCACACGCGAATTCCTCATCGTGCACGGTGCCGATTGCACGACGGGTCATGCACTCGCCGACGGCCGCGAGTTGTGGCGATTCGGCGGACTCAACGGTCCCACGTCCACCAATCCCTCTCAGCACGACGCGACGTTCCGCTTCGTGGCATCACCGGGCATCGCCCCCGGTACGATCATCCTGCCCACCTGCAAGGGAGGGCCGACGGTGGCGCTCAGGGTGGACGACGCCCTCGCCGGCGACTGCTCGGCAAAGCGGTCGGTGATCCGCTGGATCAATCCCATCACGCCGGACGTCAGCATCCCCGTCATCGCCGACGGCTTGGTCTACATGCTTCACAAGGACGGTAAGTTGCAGTGCGTGGATCTCGAGACCGGCAAGGACCTGTACCTGGAACGGACCCACACCGGGCAGCACCGTTCGTCGCCGCTCGTTGCGGAGGGTCTCATTTTGTACGGCTCGAACGATGGCTGGGTGACCGTGGTGCGGGCTGGGCGGACGTTCGAACTGGTCGATTCGATCGATCTTGAAGGCGAGGCGGTCACCGCATCGCTCGTCGCATCGGGTGGGACGCTCTACCTGCGGAGCTACGATGCGCTCTACGCCATCCGCGATGGCTCCACCCGCTGACGCGCGACGCCGGAGAGCCCAATCGGGTCATGGCTGCCGCCACTGCAGAAGTCGAGCATGGCACTGACCCCTGCACGGCCTGACGGTCGCCGGGGCTGAATGGCTTGTGACGGCCGCCCGGGGGAAGGGTCCTGCCGAATTGGCCGGTCGTACCGAGGCATTCGGAAGAGTCCAATACCCATCGGCATCCATCATTGGCCCGGTTGTATGCTTCGAGGAGGTTTTGCCCATGGAAGACAACCGCGAATTCATCGAGGAGTTTCTCGTCGAATCGGCCGAGAACCTCGACCAGCTCGATCGTGATCTGGTCGCGCTCGAGAAGCAGCCTGACGACCCCGAACGGCTCGCGAGCATCTTTCGCAACGTGCACACGATCACGGGCAACAGCGGATTTGTCGGCTTCTCGAGGATCGGCGCCGTGACCCACGGCGGTGAGCACCTGATCGG
>JBJTBB010000119.1:0-10255 GCA_046091125.1 Planctomycetaceae bacterium | reverse complement strand
CCTTGCGGGTGTCTTCCGTGATGATCCGCGAGCCACGGGTGTAGTCGCCGTATTCAGCGGTGTCGGAGACGCTCTATCGCATGTATTCGAGCCCGCCCAGGTAGAAGAGATCCACGATCAGCTTCATCTCGTGCAGGCACTCGAAGTAGGCCATCTCCGGCTGGTATCCGGCCTCGACAAGTGTGTCGAAACCCGCCTTGATCAGCTCCGAGACACCTCCGCAGAGCACCGCCTGCTCGCCGAAGAGGTCGGTTTCGGTTTCTTCGGCGATCGTTGTCTCGATCACGCCGCCCCGGGTTCCGCCAATGCCCTTGGCGTAGGCCAGGCCGATCTTCTTGGTCTGTGGCGACGCGCCCGGGCCCAGCGCGATCAGGCAGGGCACGCCCCCGCCCTTCACGTACTCGCTGCGGACGAGATGACCTGGACCCTTTGGAGCCACGAGCAGGATGTCGTGACCCGGTGGTGGTTCGACCTGGCCGAAATGGAAATTAAAGCCGTGGCTGGCCATCAACACAGCACCCGGCTTGAGATTGGGACGAATCGACGTGCGGTAGACGTCTCCCTGCAGCTCGTCGGGCAGGAGAATGTTGATAACATCGGCCCGTTTCACCGCTTCCTCGACCGAGAGCGGCTCGAAGCCATGGCTCTTGGCAAGGTCGTAGTTCGGTCCGCCCGGCCTCTGGGCCACGACGACGTCGAGGCCGCTGTCGCGGAGGTTCTGCGCCTGGGCGTGCCCCTGGCTTCCGTAGCCGATGATGGCGATCGTCTTGCCCGTGAGGGCGGCGAGGTGGGCGTCCTGGTCGTAGTAGATCGTGGCGGGCACGGTGCGGCACTCTCCGGGGTAGTAGGGAAGGAACGTTTTGCGAGCTGGAAGAAACGGAGGAGCGGAAATGGAGCCCTCTCGGCCCCGTTCAGGCGAGGGATTCGCTGGCCTCGTTTGATTCGTGGATCCGTCCGTCGTCGCCGGCCTCCGTGAGTTCGCGGGTGGGAGGGCTTCCCCGTACCATCGCGATCCTTCCGGTCCTCACGAGCTCCAGGATGCCCAGCGGTTTCATCAGTTCGATGAACCCCTCGATCTTCTTTTCCGTTCCTGAAATCTCGACGATCACGCTATCGGCGGCGACGTCGACGATCCGCCCGCGAAAGATCTCGGCGAGTTCCTTGACGTGGGATCGGGCCGGCCCAGGCGGGGCCGATATCTTGACGAGCATGAGATCCCGCTCCACATAGTTGCGGGAACTGATGTCATCCACACGGACGACCGTGACGATTTTTTCGAGCTGTCGTCGAACCTGGTCCAGCACCCGATCATCTCCCCGGAGAACAAACGTCATCCGGGAGAACTCGGGGTTTTCAGTCTCGCCGACCGCGAGACTGTCGATGTTGTAGCCTCGGGATGCCAGCATTCCCGAAATGTGGGCGAGGACCCCGGGAACATTCTGGACGGTGGCTGAAACGACGTGTCGCATGGGTGGCCCGGGTGAGCGCCTACTCCCGGCGCTTTTCGGACGCCTTTCGACCTTGGACGACCACGCGACAGGGAGAAGTCAAGTCTAGTTTCATGCAAGCGAGCGGTTCAAGCGACGGCTGGAAACGTGCCGTAGAACCGCCTCCTCGTTGACATACCCCCCTTTTCGCCACTATATCTGCGGGACTTGTTTGGTCCCGTGCCAACGATCGCCGGACCAGGCAGGTCTTGAGCCTATCGAACCGGAGCGTGTCGATTCGCAATGTCCGTCGCATGACCGGCTCTCGAATCGCGAATGGGTCGCAGGATCTTGTCGATATCCGTCTTTTCAACCGTTAGCCGTCCGTACCGTCGTCAGTCGTAAGGAGAATGTTTCCAGTGTCGAATGTCTCAACCGCGCCGGCGAGTGCCGCATCGGGCGGTTCCACCGCCTCCAACGTGTTGGCGCAGGAACTGATCGAGGCCGGCGTCCATTTCGGTCACCGCGCCAGCCGCTGGAATCCGAAGATGCGGCCCTACATTCACGGCCGCAAGAATCTGATTCACATCATCGACGTTCGAGAGACGATCCGTGGCCTGCTGCGGGCGAGGAAATACCTCAAGCAGGTCGCAGCCTCCGGCAGCCTCGTCCTGTTCGTGGGGACCAAGCGGCAGGGTGCCGAGGCGATCGCCCGCGAGGCCGGTCGCTGCGGGATGCCTTACGTCAGTGATCGATGGCTCGGCGGAACCCTCACCAATTTTCGCACGATCCGCAATCGACTGGCACGTCTGGAGGAACTTGAGTCCCTCATCCCTTCGGACGCATTCGCCACCTACTCCAAGAAAATGCAGTCCTCGCTGCGTCGTGAGCACCGCAAGATGTTGCGAAACCTCGGCGGCATCCGGACGCTGTCGCGGCTGCCGGAGTGCCTCGTGGTGTTTGATCCGAAGAAGGAGAAAAACGCCGTCAACGAAGCCCGCAAAACGGGAATCACGACCGTTGCATTGATCGACACGGACTGCGACCCCGATCTCATCGACCTTCCGATTCCTGGAAACGACGACTCGATCCGTTCGATCGAGTTGGTCGCACAGCGACTGGCAGATGCGATCCTGGAGGGTCGTGAGGAGGCCGGTCTGACCAACCAAGCAGCAGCCGAGGGCGCCGATGCCGGAGATGGCAAATCGGCGGGAAGGTCGCGGGCCCGCAAACTCGCGCCCAAGCCACCAAAGACCTGAGCCGACTGTCATGTTCGATCGCCGTGGTCGCCGAAGTGGCGACTCCGCCTGCGTGGCATCGAGACCGATCAGACAGTTCGCGAAACCATTTTCCAGGAGTTGAACCGTCCATGTCCCAGATCACGGCCGCCGCGGTGATGGCACTGCGAGACAAGACCGGGCTGCCCATGATGGAGTGCAAGAAGGCCCTCACGGAATGCAGCGGCGATGCCGCGCAGGCCATGGAGTGGCTGCGAAAGCAGGGAATCAAAACGCAAAGTCTGCGGGCCGATCGGGAAACCTCCGCCGGGCGACTGGCCATCTTCATCGACCCCGCCAAGGGTGTCGGCGCGATGGTTGAACTGAAGTGTGAAAGTGCACCCGTGGCCGGTAGCCCGGATTTCAAGGCCCTTGTCGAAGAAATCGCCAAGACGCTTGCACTGGGTCCTGGAGCGGGATCCGCCGCGGAACTCCTCGCCCAAAAAAGCCACTCAACGCCCGCTCGGACGCTGGGGGAAATGAAGGACGACCTGTTCAACCGCATGCGGGAGGTGTTCGACCTGTCGCGCATCTGCCGAATCGACTCCCCCTGTGGCGGCTACGTGCACCACGACGGCTCGAAGGCCGCGCTGGTCGAGGTGGCGGGGAAGACCGGCCCGGAGTCGTCGGAGACATCGAAGGACATCGCCATGCATGTCGTGGCCCTCGCCCCGAAGGCGTTGTCGAAGGAGGATCTCGATTCCGCTCTCGTCGCCAAGGAACGCGAGATTCTCACCGAGGCGGCCCGCAAGGAGGGCAAGCCTGAAGCCATCATCGCCAAGATGATCGATGGAAGACTGCGAAATTTCTTCAGCCAGTGCGTCCTGCTCGAGCAGCCGTTCGTGAAGGACGACAAGCAGACGGTCGGGCAACTGGCCAAGGCTGCAGGCTTGCAACTGAAGCGCGTCGAGAACTGGGTTCTCGGAAACTGAGCGGGGTCTCTCCGACACAAGCCTCGGCAACCGGCATAGATGTCGTCCGCATGCTACCGACGGGTGCTTCTCAAACTCTCGGGTGAGAGCTTCGCCCGGACCGGCGAACGGGGCATCTCGATGGACGAGGTGCTGCACATCGCGCGTCAGACGGTCCAGGCCGCTGCACGGGGTGCTCAGTTGGCCGTCGTGATCGGCGGCGGCAATATTCTGCGGGGCGCGTCGTTTACTGCCGGCAACTCCGGCGTCCAGGAGGCTACGGCGCATTACATGGGCATGCTCGCCACCGTCATCAACGGCCTCGCGCTCCAGGACGCCCTGGAGAGCCTCGGGGCTCAGACGCGCCTCATGACCGCGATCCGCATGGATGGCGTAGCCGAACCCTACATCCGGCGTCGAGCTGCCCGGCACCTCGAGAAGGGACGTATCGTGATCCTGGCGGCGGGCACGGGCAGTCCATTCGTCACGACCGACACGGCAGCCGCCCAGCGGGCGCTCGAACTCGACGTCGACATCCTCATGAAGGCCACCCGCGTGGACGGCGTCTACTCCGACGACCCCGAGAAGAATCCGCACGCCATCCTCTACCGGGACCTCACCTATCAACAGGTGCGCGAGCAGAACCTTCGGGTCATGGATGCGACCGCTATCTCCCAGTGCATGGAACACGCGATGCCCATTCTGGTCTTCAATTATCGTAAGGATGGCAACATCGAGCGGGCGGTTTCGGGCGAGCGAATCGGAACGCTTGTAGGGACCAAAACGGCCTGAGTCGGTCACATCGGCCGCTGCGCGGAGCCTCACGAAGCGTCTCCTTCGCCCCCATGCAACAACCCACCAGCGGTACGACGCACGATCAGGCCCCGCATTACGTCTGGCCGCTGATCATGTGTCTCTGCGGCGTGGACTACTTCAGCACGCTCGGTTATCAGCCGTCGATCGCCTTCGAGGGGGCGGGCACGCTCGCGCCCCTGGCCACGCTCGTACTGGTGCTGGTCACGCTCTGCGGGGCGCTCCCCATCTACCGTCACGTCGCGGGCGAGACGCCCGACGGAGTCGGGTCGATCGGCATGATCGAGCGGATGTTCAGTGGCTGGGGCGCGAAGCTTGTCGTGCTCATCCTCATCGGTTTCGCCGCGACGGACTTCGTGATCACCAAGACCCTGTCCGCGGCCGATGCGGCGGCCCACCTCATCAGTAACCCGCTCTGGACGGGCGCGACTCCCGAATGGATGCAGTCGCAGATGGCGGTGACGATGTTCCTGCTGGTGATGCTCGGCGCAATGTTTCTCAAGGGTTACGGTGAGGTGGTGGGGCTGGCCACGATCCTCGTGGCGGCGTTCCTCGGCCTCACGTTCGTGATCATCACCGCGAGCCTCTGGTTTCTCTTCAGCCATCCCGAGGTGCTGCGGGGATGGTTCGCGGAAATCGTCGCGGGCAACTATCACCTCGAACACGCACCGCTCTCGGGCACGGGCCCCTGGGTGGCCGCGGCCATCGCCCTACTCGTTTTTCCGAAGCTGGCTCTTGGTCTCTCCGGTTTCGAGACCGGTGTCCTGCATATCCAGTTGGTCCGCGGCACCACGGCGGATCCCCATGATCGGGCAGCTCGCATCGCCAATACGCAGCGGATGCTGCTTGTATCGGCGGTCATCATGTCGCTGTTCCTCGTCGGTTCATCCCTCGCCACCGGCACCAACACGCTCATTCCGGCCGAGGAGCTGCGGCTCGAGCCGGTCAAGGGCAAGGCCATGGACCGAGCGCTCGCTTACATCGCCCACGGCGAAAGTCCGTATGCGATCTGCCCGTTGTTCGGACCGGTCTTCGGCACGGCCTACGACATCAGCACCGTACTGATTCTCTGGTTCGCCGGGGCTTCCGCGATGGGCGGCCTGCTCAACATGGTGCCACGGTATCTGCCCCGCTACGGCATGGCGCCGGAATGGGCCGGTGCCTACCGGCCACTGGTCATCGCCTTCACTGTGATCAACCTCATCGTCACGCTCGCCTTCCGTGCCGACGTCTCGGCACAGGGCGGCGCCTATGCCACCGGCGTGCTCGTGCTGATGACCAGTGCGTGCGTGGCGTCCTTCGTCCACGAAATGCGTCGCTCACCCGAGCCGCACCATGGCCTCACCCTCCAGGCACAGCGGATAGGGTTCGGTTTGATCATGGTGGTCTTCGTCTACACCACGATCGCCAACATTCTCGAACGGCCCGATGGCATCATCATCGCCTCGGTCTTCATCGCATGCGTGATGGCGATCTCCTTTACCTCCCGCTTCTGTCGCAGCGACGAGCTTCGGCTCAAGGAGTTTCGCTTCGCCGACGACGCCGACCGCATGCTGTGGACAGACATCCTCGTCGAAGGAGCTGTCCGCGTGCTCGTTCCGCACAGGCCAGGCAGTCGCTCGCTGGCGGACAAGGAGGCGGAGATCCGCCGGAAACACAGGATTCCCGAAACCGTACCGATCGTCTTCCTGGAGGTGTACTACGGCGATGTGAGCGAGTTCCAGAACGCCCCGATCATTTCCGTACGACAGGAAGGAACGCGGTTCGTGATCACGGCTCGCGACGTCGTCTCCGTGTCGCATACGATCGCGCAAGTCGCGATGGAGATGGTCAAGGGGGGGGCTCCCCTCGACATCGTGTTCGGCTGGAGCAAGGGGAGCAGCCTGCAGTTGGCCCTCGACTATGTGCTCTTCGGCCAGGGGGATGTCCCGAATCGCGTCGTCAATCTCCTCGACGACGCGATCCCCGATGCGTCGCGGCGGCCCACGGTAATCGTTGGCTGACGCCGCGCTTGCCCTGCCAGGAAGCCCCCTGCCAGAATCCTCGACTCCGTGCGGATGGCTCACCGACCGAGACCCGAAGAGGAACACTCTTATGCCCGCTGACGACATTCTGCTGGACGCAGAGGACCGGATGGAGAAGGCCGTCGATGTCTTTCGACATGCGCTCACCGGCATCCGTACCGGCCGCGCCAATCCGGGTCTCGTCGACTCGCTGCGGGTAGAGGTGTATGGGTCGCAGACGCCGATCAAGTCGCTTGCCAGCGTTGGCGCCCCCGAACCCAACCAGATTCTCGTGCGGCCGTTCGACCCCGGGACGATCAAGGACATCGAGAAGGCGATCCAGGCTGCCGACCTGGGCCTCAATCCCCAGAGTGATGGCCGCGTGATTCGGATCACGATCCCCGCCCTCTCCACCGATGTCCGCAAGAAGATGACCGCTCGCATCAAGGAGCTTGCCGAGGAGGCCCGTGTCTCGATCCGCGCCGTCCGCCGCGATGCGAATAAGAATGCCGACGGCGAAAAGACGGAGGGGACGCTCACCGAGGACGGCTGCGAGCGAGTCAAGGAGGACGTGCAGGAACTCACCAAGCGATTCGAGGGACGCGTCGGTGATCTCGCCAAGGCCAAGGAGAGCGAGGTCATGGAGAACTGATGGACCCCTCAGTGACTCCGCCCTTGCGGGTGGGCGTCTTCGAGATGCCCTCGATCATGAGAATCGAGAACGGCGTGCCGGTCGGTGTCGCAGCCTAAATCTGGAGCGAGATCACCGCTCGGATCGGCTGCGACGGCCGCTACGTGATCGAACCCGATATCCAAACGCTCGTCACGGACACGGCCGCGGGCTCGATCGACGTGCTCCTCGGGCCGCTCGCGGTGACCGAGGCCCGTGAACGCCTCATCGACTTCGCCCAACCGCTGTTCAATTCGGGCATGCGGATCGCGATTCCCGAGAGGGCCGACGCCTCGTGGTTGCAGCCGTTTGCGAGCCTTTTTTCATGGCGGTTCGCGAGTGTGGCCGCCGCCGTGGTGGGGCTCGTCGTCCTTACCGCACACCTGCTGTGGCTCGTCGAGCGGGCACGAAATACGGAGTCCTTCCCTAGACCCTACCTGAAAGGTCTCTGGGAGGCGATCTGGTGGAGCGTCTCAACGGTCATCACGGGCGGTTGCGACAACAAACCGATCACCTCCACGACGGGCAGACTCGTGGCTGTCGTGTGGATGCTCGGTGGCATCGGCCTCATCGCCACGCTCACCGGAACGATCGCCGCTGAGATGACGGCCGAGCGGCTCGCGGGCGTGATCCATGGCCCGCAGGACCTAGCTGGTCGTGCGGTTGGCGTGATGGCCGAAAGCGTCGCCGAACAGGCTGTTCGGGAACGAGGCGGCAGCATCCTGATCTTTCCAAGACTGCAGGACGCTTTCGCCGCCGCAGTTGCCGGTCAGGTAGAAGCCGTCGTCCACGAGAACCTGGTCATGCAATCCTTCGTCAGTTCAGAGACAGGGGCCGCCTTCCGCCTCGTGGGTCCCGTCTTCGAGTCGTTCGACTTCGCGATCGCCGTTCCTCCCGGTAGCCCGTTGCGGGAGACGATCTCCACGGCAATCCTGGGCATGCGGGAGGACGGCACGCTCGACCGCCTGTCTGAGAAATGGTTTGGAAAACACGACTGAATCTCAAACGATGGGGGTCCCATGACTATCGCGATCACGCCTCTCAAAGCTGGGTATCGCTCATGTGGCAAGCCGTCCGTCCTGCGTCGCTTGGTGGCAGCAATCATTCTGCTCACGGCGGCGCAGGCAACCGCGGCGGACCGGCCGAACATTCTCTTCATCTTTTCCGATGATCACGCGCAGCATGCCATTTCCGCATACGGTTCGAAGGTCAACTCGACACCGCATCTCGACCGTCTCGCCGAAGGCGGCTGCCGGTTCACCAATTCCTTCGTGACCAACTCGATCTGTACCCCCAGTCGGGCGACGCTCCTCACCGGACAGTATTCACACAAGAACGGCGTTCCTGTCTTCAACCGCTTCGACGGGTCACGTGACCACGTTGCCAAGCGGCTGCGGTCTGCGGGTTACCACACGGGCATGATCGGCAAATGGCATCTGGGAAGTGACCCGACCGGTTTCGACCGCTGGATCGTGCTGCCTGGTCAGGGCGACTATCACGATCCCGTCTTTCTCGTTCCGGGCCGCTCCCTGACGATCAAGGGGCACACAACCGACATCACGGGTGACCTGGGCGTGGCATTTCTCGAGACGCGGCCCCGCGACCGGCCATTTTTTCTCATGCTGCACCATAAGGCACCCCACAGGGCGTGGGAACCGGACGACCGCAATAAGAAGAAGTTCAAGGATGCGGTGATCCCCGAGCCGGCGACCCTGCGAGACGACTACGCGACTCGGCCAGCCGCGCTTCCCGAGAACGAGCAAACGATTGACCACGACCTTACGCGACGGGATCTCAAACTCGAGCCACCAGCGGGACTGGCAGGTCCGGATCGCAACCGCTGGCTGTCGGCGAAGCCCACTGACGTCGAGGTCGACGGCCACAGACTCACCGGCGACGAACTGCTGAAATGGAAATATCAGCGTTACATGCAGGATTACCTCGCCTGCGTGCAGGGCGTCGACGACAACGTGGGAAAGATCCTGGACCACCTCGACCAAGCCGGCTTGGCCGAGAACACCGTCGTCATCTATTCGGCGGACAACGGCTGGTACCTCGGCGATCTCGGACTGTACGACAAGCGATTCATGTACGAACCTGGGCTGCGCGTGCCGCTGATCGCGCGCGGGCCTGGCGTTCGCCCGGGCACCACGGCCGACGCCTTCGTCTGCAACATCGACCTCGCCCCCACCTTCCTGGCCATCGCGGGTGAGCCACAGCCGGAATCGATGCAGGGCGAGAGTATCGTGCCGCTCCTCGAGGGCCGTCGGCCGGCGGATTGGCGAAAGAGCGTCTACTACCGCTACTACCACGATCCCGGTCACCACAACACGCGGGCCCACTACGGTGTGCGTACTGCGACCCATAAGCTGATCCACTACTGGAAGAAAGACGCCTGGGAACTCTTCGACCTCGTCAGTGATCCCACCGAGCAGCACAACCTGTTGTTCGATCCTGCCGAGGCCGCGAGCCCGGCCGTATCGAAGCTTCTGGTTGATCTGAAGGCCGAACTGTCCCGGTTGCAGCGAAAATATGTTGACGATGGGCTGTACGCCGATCCGGCCACCTGGCCCAAGGGAAGCGCCGACGGGCCATTTGAGGGCAAGGATGCCGTGGGATCGAAATCCGTCAGCGAGGCGATCGGTCTGTCCGCAGGCGGCTGAGCGAGGATCGTCCACGACGCATGGTGAGCCCGAAATCAGCCTGTCGACGACTGGACAGCCTTGGGCCGCATGCGGACGGATGATCGCGGCGAGAAAATTGTGGACCGTCCCGGGGCCATGTACCCTGCCTGTGAGGGTGGTTCGGGCTGCATCGGCTGGGGGGTCTGCCAAGACTCTGCTGTCGGTTTGGGGGCTCCCCCGACCGAACAACCCTCAGGGTCGTCGACGTGTCGGTCCCGCTCGTCCGGGTTCCCGACTGTCGACATGAACGTGTGGGCCGTTTCAACCGCAGGATGAACGAGGGTTATGCGACTTTTTTCCTGCGCCTTTCTTCGACGATTTCCCGGATCATCCTCGGCCCGTTCCGACGGTCGTTCGACCGCCGTCCGCCAAACTCGCAGACGCCTCCAGGCCGAGCGGCTTGAGCGACGGCTGGCTCTCGCGGCGATCCCGACGGCCACCATCAATGGAGGCTCGGGCGCCCTGATCGG
>JBJTBB010000118.1:0-4451 GCA_046091125.1 Planctomycetaceae bacterium | reverse complement strand
CGGGCCTCGGGCGGCGTGACCGCCCGGCACCCGCAGCACGCGCCCCCGCCGAACTTCTGGACGTCGAAGTACGCCGCGGCGGCGTCGGCCGAGATGAAGAGCTCGTCGGCCGTCATCTCGCCGAAGCGGATGAGCGTGGGGGTGGCGACGTCGTGCACGCCGACCTTGCCCTCGCCCTGCACCGTGATCCAACCGCTCGCGCCTGCATCCTTCACGGTGGCCTTCGCCCCCGGCGCGAGCGTCAGCTCCTTCGCACTGAAGAGCTGCCTGCCATCGACGCGTCCGTAGACGATCCACTTGTCGGTCATCCCGCCGGTGCTGCGCTTTTCATCCACGATCGGGCTCAGGAAATTGCTTTCCTTGAAATGTGTATCGATGTTCTTCTCCCAGTCGAGCTGGCCAATGATGAAGTCCAGGTCGTGATGCTTCTCCTTGGGCATGTCCTTGACAAGCAGGCTCCAGGGCACGGCACGGCCCTCGACGAGCGACTGAAACATCCCGAACACGTCGCTGCCCCACTGGGGCTCGTAGGTGAGGAGCGAGCCTGGCGCGTGCAGCACGCCCGGCGGGATCAGCCATCCGGTACCCCGCTCGAGGCGGTAGGCCTTCGACAGTCCGAGAATGCCATTGTCCCCTCGGTTCCAGTTCTCCAGACAACGCCGAACGTCGGCCTTGGAGGTGCCCGGTTCGAGACCCATGAAGGTGTAGGGGAAGTTGTTGTCGCAGTTGTTGTATTGAGGCGGGAAATAGTAGCTCTCGGGCTTCCCTTCCTGTCCCACGAGCTTTGCGTCGTCGAACGACTGGTGCATGTGGTGGGGAATAGGGCCCATGTTGTCGAAGAATTTCGAGTACACCGGCCAGCGACGGTACTGATTCCAGATCGCCTCGCCGACGAGCCGACCCTTTCCCTCGGTGACCGCGTCCTTGAGCAGGAATCGCTCGCCATCGAAGACGCACCACGACAGCCCCTCGTCGGGAACGCGGCCTTCGTTGGCCGCCTCGGTGGTGCTTGCAAACCACCGCTCGTCGATGCCGCCCCTATCGAGCCCGTAGGCGTAGTAGTCGTCAGGATGCAGCCGCACCCGTTTCCCTGGGTGCAGGAAGCTTCGCGGCACCCAGGTCGGCGAGAGGCGAAGAATTCCCTTGCCGGCACCGATCGCCCTCTCGAGCGCGGTCGCGACGTTTTTCGATTCTGGCAGACGGGCGGAGGTGGCTGCGGCCATCGGAGATCGGGATCCTGTCCGGGGTGACGGCGATGAAAAGGGCTGGAAAAGTGAGGAAGAGTCTTATCAATCCCCGGACCGCCCGCAACCTGCCGAGGCCCTTAGCGGACGATTTTCGTGCCCTGGGCTGGGTCACGAGTGCATTCACGGAAGCGGGCGGCGATCCGAGCCGTCACCTCACCCGGCACCGACCCGAGCGGGCGGCTGTCGAGTAAGGCCACGGGTGAGATCTCTCCCATCGTGCCGGTCACAAAGGCCTCGTCGGCCCGAGCGAGCAACTCCCGGTGGATCAGGGTTTCCTCGACGCCGATCCCGAGTTCACGGCAGATCGTGAGCACGACCGATCGCGTGATCCCTTCAGGGCAGGCTCGCGTGGTCGGCGTCAGCACGACCCCCTCCCGTACGAGGAAGAAGTGGGTGGATGTGGTCTCGGCCACGCAGTCGTCCGTATCGAGCAGGATCGCGTCGTCGGCCCCAGCCGCCGTGGCCTCGAGCTTGCCGAGGATGCTCGTGAGCTGGTTGCAACTATGGATGTGCTGGTCGAGCACATCGGCGAACGGTCTCCTCTGACGTGCCACCACAAGCGAGATGCCGTGATTATTGTCGAAGACGGGCGGCTTGTGCTCGGCGAGGATGAAGAAGGAGCAGCCGCTGGCATTGATCCTCGGATCGAGTCCGCTCGTGTACTTGAGTCCCCGAGAGACGGTCAGCCTCACATGCACACCGTCACGCATCCGATTGGCCTCGAGCGTCCTCGCGAGTTCGCGCACGAGCAGTGCGTCATCGGGGAAACCCTGATACCTGAGCATCTCCGCACTGCGTCGAAGCCTGCGGAGATGGTCATCCAGCCGGAAGATTCGGCCGTCGTAGAGGCGAAGTCCCTCCCAGACTGCGTCACCGTTCTGCACGCTCGAGTCGAACGGCGACACGCCCGCCTCATCGCGATGGACGAGGCGACCGTCGATGTTCACGAGGATGTCGTTGTTGGCGGGGTTCGGCTTTTGCAGCATGATCGCAGCGCATCGTAGAGGCTCAGGGCCTCCTGGAGAAACGGCACATCCACGTCCGGAGGAGGGCCTTCGCGGGCTGTGTCGAAGCCGGTCGTGTTCCAGGTGCCGGCATACCAGTGTCGGGCCCAGACGCCGTCCTGCGGATGCGGACCGGCCGGCCAGGAGAGCATCGCAGTGTCGAAGGAAATGCCCACGCCCTCGCAGAGTCGCCGCAGCGTCCCCTCCGGATCGACTCGCAACTCGGACGCGTCGATGACGACCGGCCGAGGGCGGCCGATCGCGACGAGACGCTCGACAAGCTTCATCTGCCAGGACAGTCCCGTCTCCTGGAGCGTCATCCTCGGGAACACCTTGCGATAGCTGGCGATGACTCTCGCCGGGTGTCTCACGAGAATCGCATGCTTGAGTCCGTCGAGCCAGTCGCCGAGCATCTCCTCTCGCATGTGTTGTGCCATGTGCTTCTGGTACCAGACAATCCTTCCTCCCGAGGGCAGATCGTTTGCCGAAGGAATTGATCGCGGCACAGGCCCCCGCGAGACCGCTTGTGCCACCTCCCGCCAATCGGTCGATTGACTCGCGAGGACCTCCTCCCGGCCAGGATGATCGAAGCCCGTCGCCATCAGGTAAGACGCATAAAACGGCTCATCGCTCACGACACAGTCGGCTCGCGACGAGAAGCTCCGCATGAGGGCGGTGGAGAGATTCCGCGGCCCAGACCAGACGGCAATACGAATCGGCGTTCTCGCATCGGGACTCGTCAAGGCAGATCCGTCATCCATTCAGACACTTCCATCGCGGCGGCCCGTCGAGCAGACCCACACCCCCCTCCCAGAGAGGGGACTGTGGCATTGCGGGCCCAGAATCTTTGAGTGTCGCCAAATTCGGTGGTAGATCAATGAAGTGACAGACGCATTGTCCTGACGAAGAACCTCGGAGACTTCCGCCTTGCGACTCCCCCGCAGTTCGAGCCTCTCTGAAATCTTTTTCCGACGCTCCCGCGGTCGTCAGGACCGCCCGGTGCGACGGCGGGCCCGTGTTCTTCTTCGTGCGGAGCACCTCGAGGGCCGCTCCCTCCTGGCGACATTCACCGTCACGAACGTACTCAATGCAGGTGATGGCTCGCTCCGTTGGGCAATCGACGAGTCGAACGCCAATGCCGGCGCGGACGAGATCGCCTTCGCGGTCTCGGGGACGATCCCCCTCACGTCCGCCCTGCGCGCCATCACCGACACCGTCTCGATCGACGGATCGACGGCCCCCGGCTTCGTCGGCTCGCCGCGGATCACCGTCAACTTCCGCGGGCGTGCGGGCCTGCGGTACGCCCCGGGCAGCGACGGCTCGACGCTTTCGAATCTCTCGCTCGTGCGGGCGAGCGGTGCGGGCGTGACCATCGACGCCTCCGGGATCACGCTCGCGAGCAACTCGATCGGCGTGCTCGCCGACGGCACCACCGCGGCCGGCAACGCCGGGCCGGGCGTGCTCGTCACCGCCCGCGGCTCCGCCAACCGCATCGGCCTCGAGACCGCGATCGACTACGACGTCACCACGAGCGTTCCGGCCACCGGCGGCGGCACGCTCCCGGTCGCGGGCTGGCAGGGGCTCACGACGGCGGGCTCGCCGGGGCAGTATCTGATCACCGGCACGACCACGGACCCGAACGACACGACCGAGACGGCGGGCCTGCTCTACCAGGGCCCGATCACGGCCCAGGGGGGCGCGGGCTATGTGATGGTGATGCCCAATCAAGGGAGCGACACGACCGACGGCACCACCGCCTACTCGGCCGACAATCTCGGCAACGGCGAACTGCGGATCGTGGGCACCTACTCGAATACGGGCTCTGCGACTGAATTTGGATTCATCTTCGAAGGCACGGTGGGCGACGTGGCCAATCCGGCCAACTACGTGGCGATGCCTTCACCCCTGCCATTGGCAACTGAACCCGTCTGGAACATTCCCCACAGCACGGCCGGCGGCCTGAACGGCGAACTGAACGACGGCCTGATTGTCGGCAACTTCGACGAGTCGGGCCCGGATGGCAATCCGCTCGGCGGCGGTCGGGCCTATGTCTATGACATCGCTACCGGCAACTATCGCGAGCTGATCTACCCTGGCTCCGCAGCCAACACCGCCTATGGGATCTGGTGGAACGGCGGCACGAGCTACACGATCGCCGGCGGCTGGTCGACCAGCCCGGTCACCACTCTGCACGACCCGC
>JBJTBB010000117.1:0-3180 GCA_046091125.1 Planctomycetaceae bacterium | reverse complement strand
AGCTCGCCTGCTTCGAGGCGCTCGGCCCCTACGGCATGACGGCGTTGGCCGAAATCATCCACCACGCCCACAGCCACAACCTCGTGGTGCTCGCCGACGGCAAGCGAGGCGACATCGGCTCGACCGCCGAAGCCTATGCGGCCGGTTGGCTCGGTGGCCCTTGGGCGGCCGACGCCCTGACCGTCAACCCCTACCTCGGTCTCGATTCGCGCGAACCATTCGTCCAGGCGGCCTCGCATCGCGGCTGCGGCATCTTCGTGCTCGTGAAGACATCGAACCCCGGCAGCCGCGACTACCAGGATCTCGACGTGGGCGGCCGCCCGCTGCATGCGCACGTCGCCGCCGGGGTCGAGTCGTTGGCGGCACGCACCGCTGATGAAAGCGGCGATGGATGCGTCGGAGCGGTCGTTGGTGCAACATGGCCCGAGCAACTCGAACACCTGCGGTCGGTCAGGCCGCACTCCTGGATTCTCGTGCCGGGTTTCGGACGACAGGGCGGCCGGGCGACGGACGTGGCCAGGGTGTTCGATGACGACGGACTGGGGGCGATCTTCGTCAGCGCGAGGGACGTGATCTTCGCGCACGCAAGACCGGAGATGAACGCCGGCCTCAACGCAGGACAATCGCAAACCGCGGTGGATCGCGCCTGCCGTGACATGATCGATCGACTTGCCGGCGACACGCCCGCCGGCCGCCTGCGATCCTGAGAACGCTCAGCCAGTGGACGTCCGCGGACGCCCACGCGGCGCCGACGAGTGATCGCTGGCGTGAAGGATCTGGATCGCGAGTGGCAGCAGTTGCTTCTTGCGGGACACGACGTCGGAGAGCTTGTAGAGTCCGCGATCCAGCCGCGGATAGTTCGTCTTCTCCCAGCCGGCCGATTCGCTCGAGAGCAGCAGGAGCGATCCCTGGCTGATCACGTCGGTCACCAGCAACGCGGAGAAGGCAAACCGCCCGTTCGCCGCGAACGCTTCGAGTGCGGACCGCAACTCATCCTTCCGCTCCCAGAAAAGGTCGAAGCCGGTTTCCTCGATCTGCGAGATCGAGAAGCGAATCCCCTGCTCCTCGAATTCCTTGCAGTCCTCGCGAATCACGTCGGCCGGCGAGGCCGTCCGGAGCGCCGAGCCGATGTCGAAAAACTCCCGCACATAGGTCGTGAGATCGACACCCGTCCGAGGCTCGAGCCAGTCCAGCATCTCGCGATCGACGTCGGTCGTCGTGGGCGAACGAAGGTGAAGCGTGTCAGCGATGATGCCCGACGCCATGCAGAGGGCGATGCCGGCCTCAGGCTCGAGCGAGGCCGCTCGAAAATGCCTGGCCACGAGGGTGCAGGTCGAGCCGACCGGTTCGTTCACGAAGCGAATCGGCTGCGACGACTTGAGCCCGCCTCCGAGACGGTGGTGGTCGAGCACCTCCACGATGTCGGCCTCCTCCGCGCCCGCAACGGCCTGAGAGAGTTCGTTGTGATCGACGAGAACCAGCCGGGCTCTCGGAGGGCTGATGATATCGGAGGTGAATGCCATCCCGACGAGGGCTCCATCATCGGCCACCACCGGATAGATGGGCTGCGGATACCGCTGCACCGTCTCGCGGGCCTCCGCGAGCGATGCGGTCGCCGGGATCGTGACCACGCCGGTCTCGACGACCGGATCGATGCACTGCGACGACTTGAGTCGTAGCGTTGTGTTGACCGTGTCGAAGGGACTCATCAGCACCGATACGCCGCGGGTCCTCGCGAGTTCGACGAGCCCCGGAGAAATCGAAAAGCCGCCGGTGACCACGATCGCCCGAACGCCCTGCTCGATCGCGGGTAGTTGAATCGTCGGGCGGTCGCCACACACCACGATCAGCCTTTCGCTCGGATAGCGCCGCATCCGGTCGGTGAACCCTTCCGCACTCATCGCCCCCACCATCACGAACAACTCCTCCGATCGACCGGGGGCGATGGCGTGCTGGAAGCCACCGCCGAGCACGCCGCGGATCGTCTCGAGACTCGAGGTGATCACCCGAGACCGCACGGGATCGCCGCTGTCGCGAAAAAACAGGTCCATCAGCCGCAGCACCGACAGGAGCCCCACCACGCGGCCGGCCACATCGACCACCGGGATCGCCCTGAGATCGGCCTCCTTCATCCGCTCATAGGCAGCATAAAACGACTCACCGAACGAGGCGGTGACCGTCTGGGGACGGCAGACGTCCTCAGCCTGAGGACGCACATCGACGACGATCGGCGGCACCGCCAGACCGGCCCGCGCGAGCACGTACTCCGTCCGCTTGTTGGGCGGCCCACAGCAGGCGGGAACGGCCTCGGGCCTCGCGGTGCGCCTGAGGAAGTCGGCGTACGCGATGGCCGAACAGATGGCATCCGTGTCGGGATTGCGGTGTCCGAAAACAAGAAGCGGCCCGGCGCCTGACGCCTGCTGGCGGGGCGCCGAGGCGACCGTAACGGAACTCGCTGGCGGTCGCATGAGCTCGTCAGGTTTCTCCAGGCGCCTGCAGCCAACAGGCCACCGTGGGATCCCAGTCGAGGATCTCGTGCGGTTTGAAGTAGATGGCGATCTCGCGGGCGGCCGACTCTGGCGAATCGGAGGCATGCACGAGGTTCATCTGTCTGCTCGACGAATAGTCGCCTCGGATCGTCCCGGGCGCGGCCTTCAGTCCACTGGTGGCACCGAGCATCTCCCTCACGACCCGCACCACCTCGGGACCGCTCATGACCGTGGCCACGACGGGCGCAGCAGTGATGAATTCCTCCAGGCCGGGATAAAAGGGCTTGTCGACGTGCTCGGTATAGTGCTGACGCGCGAGTGCAGGAGTCAGCCGCAACATCTTCATTGCGACGATCCGGACCCCCTTCTCCTCGAACCGCGTCAGGATACGGCCGAGCATGCTCCGCTCGACACAGTCTGGCTTGAACATGACGAACGTCCGGTCCATCGATCGATCACTCCCGGGTCTCTTTCTGAATCGTGTCCCAGAGTGTACTCAGCCTCTCAAAAGCCCCACAACGGCGGCTCACTCCATCGAGGCGAACGCATCGCCCGGATCACCTTGCCACCCGAAGGATGGGGCGGTACCGTCCCCGCCCCCACCCATCTGACACCTTCTCGACCGACACCGATGCGGCGATCGCCCCCGGCAGTGATCAGTCTTCGCGATCCCTTCACGGAAGGCATCGCC
>JBJTBB010000116.1:0-6337 GCA_046091125.1 Planctomycetaceae bacterium | reverse complement strand
GCAGGACGACGCTCCCCTCTGCGGCCGCCGACTGACTGCGTTGCGTGTCCAGACCCTCGAATCGACCGCTGCCATCGTGCCAGTCGAGCCAGCCCGAGTCGCCCACCTGACCACCCGACTCGCCGTAGAAAGGGGTGCGATCGAGCACCACCGTAACCGGTTCGTCACCGCTGATCTCCCGGAGAGAATCGCATAACCGGTCGCGTGCAATGATCCCGATCACCTTCGACCGTGTGCTAATGGATTCGTAGCCGAGGTAATCGGATCCATGGACCGCCTTGCGAAGGCTGTCGAGAGGGCCGGAGGAGAAGAGTTCCACCCGGCTGCCGGCCCCAGATCGGATTCCATGGGCGTTCATCGCCTCGCGGAAGCCGTCCCAGTCGAATGCACAGTTTCGTTCGGCAGCCAGTGTCTCGAGCATTTCGGGCGGAAAGCCGTAGGTCGTGTAGAGCTCCGCGGCATCCGTGCCCCTCACGAGTCCGCCGCCGGATCGTGTGATCTCCGCGAAAAGCCTCTCGATCCGCTCGAGACCACTGTCGATCGTCGACAGAAAGGATTCCTCTTCACGGCGGATCACGCTGGCGACCCGGTTGGTTGTTTCAGCGAGTTCCGGGTAGGGTCGCCGCATGAGATCCGCGACCACGGTGGGGAGTCGGTGCAGGAACGGCTCGGACACTCCAATCTGCCTGCCGTCGAGGACGGCACGCCGAAGGAGCCGCTTAACGACGTATTTTTCCTCATTGTTTCCCGGCAGCACGTTCTCGTGGATCGCAAACGTGCAGGCCCGAACATGGTCGGCGATCCGGCGAATCCTGCGGCCCTCCTCGCTGGCAGCATCGTACCGGCGGTCACAGACGTCGGAGACGGCCTCGACGAGCGGACGCAGGATATCGATGTGGAAATTGCTGTCCACTCCCTGGAGCATCGCGCAGGTTCGCTCGAGCCCCATGCCGGTGTCGATGTTGCGGCTCGGGAGTTGACGGAGGTTGTCGGGCGGTGCGCCGATCCTGTTGAACTGGGTGAATACGAGGTTCCAGATCTCGACATCGCTGCCGTCAGGCATGCGGTAGAAGATCTCGCTGCATGGCCCGCAGACGCCGTCGGGCCCCTGGCTCGGCGCGGATGCCGGCCAGAAGTTGTCGTCCTCCCCCATGCGTGTGATCGCTGCGGAAGTCAGGCCGATTTCATCCGACCAGATCCGATAGGCCTCGTCATCGGCCTCGTACACCGACACGGTCAGCCTGTCCGGGGCGATTCCGAGCCAATTCCGGCTGGTCAGAAACTCCCACGCCCAGTGGATCGCTTCTCGTTTGAAGTAATCGCCAACGGAAAAGTTTCCGAGCATCTCGAAAAACGTGTGGTGACGGGGCGTGCGTCCCACGTTGTCGATGTCGCCGGTGCGGAGGCACTTCTGGCAGGTCGTCGCACGGGTGAATTCGAGATTGCACTTCCCTAAGAAATGATCCTTGAACTGGTTCATTCCCGCAGGCGTGAAGAGAACCGAAGGGTCCCAGCGGGGCACGAGCACGTCGCTGGGCCGCCGCACGCATCCTTTCGATTCGAAGAACGACAGGTAGGCTTCGCGAAGGTCGTCGGCCTTCATGGGCGTTTCGGTCTCGCGTGGGGAAGGATGCGTAACGAGGCAGCACTATAAACCGGTGAGTCTCCAATCGAAAAACGCGCTCCCGCACCCCCTGGAGGGAGCGCGGGAGCGACGATCCGGTGTGGCTGCGGAACGAAACGTTTTGAGGAGTGTCTCAGGGGCTTTCCGGGAACATCGATCACTTCCAGTCACGCAACGATCTGACGCAGCCAAGTGGTCTGGGACGGATCAGTATCCGGCAGCCTCAACCCCAGAGTCAGAGGCGGCCATGATGACCGTGTCCTTGGCTGCGAGGATGCGATCCCGCAGATCCTGAACCATAGCGGGGTTCTCCTTGAGAAACTGTCTCGCACGTTCGCGGCCCTGGCCGAGATGGGTCTGGCCGTAACGCAGCCATGTCCCGGTCTTGTCGACAAGTTTGGCCGCAATCGCCAGATCCAGAATGTCTCCTTCGATGCTGATGCCGTCGGCATGCATCATGTCGAATTCCGCCACTCTGAACGGAGGCGCGACCTTATTCTTGACCACCTTGACTTTTACCCGCTGGCCCACGACGTCCTCGCCGTCCTTGAGCGTGCCGATGCGTCGGACGTCGATTCTGCACGACGAATAGAACTTCAGGGCACGACCACCGGGCGTCGTCTCGGGGCTGCCGAACATCACCCCGATTTTTTCCCGGATCTGATTGATGAAAATCACGGTCGTCCTACTCTTGGCGATCGCGCCCGTGAGCTTCCGCATCGACTGGCTCATCAGCCTTGCCTGAAGTCCCACGAATGAGTCGCCGATTTCACCGTCCAACTCCTTTTGGGGCACAAGAGCCGCTACGGAGTCAACGACGATGATGTCGACCGCATTGCTCTTGATGAGCATTTCGGCGATGTGCATCGCTTCCTCGCCGCTGGTCGGTTGACTGACGAGCAGCTGTTCGAGCGAGATTCCGAGTTTCTTGGCCCAACTCGGGTCGAGGGCATGCTCCGCATCGATGAAAGCCGCGATTCCGCCGGCCCGCTGGGCGGCAGCCACGGAGTGCAGCGCGATTGTCGTCTTGCCGCTGGACTCGGGGCCGAAGACTTCGATGATCCTTCCTCTCGGGAAACCGCGACCTCCAAGAGCGAGGTCGACGGAGAGACTCCCCGAGGAAATACCCTCGATCGGAGCCTGTCGATCTGCACCGAGGGGCATGATCGACCCTTCGCCAAACTCCTTTTCAATCTGGGCGAGTGTGTTGCGAAGCATTGGATGATCGTCGAGGAAGGAAGCGGCCGGCTTGGCCGGCTTGCGGCCCCTGCCCTCAGGTCCCCTGCCCTCAGGTCCCCTGCCCTCTGATCCTTTATGTTCACCAGTGCCGTTTCTGCCGGCGACCGCCGCGGCAGCCCGACCGGAACCGTCTTTTCGTCCGTGGTCTCTCTGGTCTTTTTGTGCCATCGCTTCGTCCTTCCGTTCAGCTGATGTCTTCTCCACTGCCACTGCCGTCGCCGTTACCATGACTTCGCCTCCGTAGTGTAGTGAAACGGCCGTTGTTGCCGGTTCACAAACGAACGTGCTGCCATTTCCGTGCAGCAGGCCCGTCATCCCGCGGTGTCCGGACCGGTCGACCTAGTTGGGGAGTCGACTCGGTCCCAAGCCCCGGGGTCCGTCCCGCCGTCGGGGTGGCTGCGTCACCACCATGAATCGAGCGGCAGTCAGGATGCTCACCGAAGTGAACGGAAGTATAGTATCGACAGTTGGGCATGTGGGCAAGAGGGAATCACTAGAACGTCAGCATTTGGCGGTATTCGCCGAGTCTTCTGTCGAGGTCAGGGCGTCCGATGCCGGCCAGCCGATCCAGGCTGAAATCCTCGACCGTGTAACTGGCAGTGATCACGCCGTAGGCCAGGGCTTCCTTCAGGGCCTGGGCATCGAAGCGACCCAGGGACGCAAGGTGCCCCATCATCCCCCCGGCGAAGCTGTCTCCTGCACCCGTTGGGTCCAGGACCTGCGGCGTCGGGTAAGCGGGCATCACGTACATCTCGTGTTCGCTGAAGAACATCGCCCCATGCTCTCCCTTCTTGATCACTACGAAGGTCGGCCCCATCCGTCTGACGGCATGCCCGGCACGAACGAGATTCTCGTCTTCCGCCAGCAGCTTGGCCTCGGAGTCGTTGAGCACGAGACCGTCCACGCGCCGGAGCAGTTGCCCGAGTTCGTCTCGCTGGATGTTGATCCAAAGGTCCATCGTGTCGGCGACCGTCAGGCTCGCCTTGGGTATCTGGTCGAGGACCGATAGTTGCGTGACGGGCGAGGAGTTGCCCAGAAATACGAACTTCGCATCGCGGTGACTGTCGGTGAGTTTCGGCTTGAATTCCCCGAACACGTTGAGATGAACCTCGAGCG
Organism: Planctomycetaceae bacterium; assembly: GCA_046091125.1. Lineage (GTDB taxonomy): Bacteria > Planctomycetota > Planctomycetia > Pirellulales > UBA1268 > UBA4655. The sequence continues at coordinate 2,358 of JBJTBB010000116.1, read as the reverse complement.
TCTCGCGGTCATTCATGTTCGGGAGATATCGGCCGCGCCAGCGAAACGTCTTACCGCCGTCGATGACCTCGATACCGGACGTGTCGATTCCGCGGGCCTCGAGGAATCTGGTGTGCTTGACCGGCCAGTCCTCGCCCACCGTGCCGATCATCTGGACGGGAGAGAAGAAGCTCGCGGCGGAGGAGAACAAGACGGCCGATCCACCAAGCACGGCGTCGCGACGACCGGTTGGGGTTTCGACGCAGTCGAGGGCGACACTTCCAACGACGAGGAGCGGCATTATTCATTCCTGAGGAGGGCTTGAGACTGGCGACAGAGCCGGGAGCGTACTCTTTTTGGGTCTGGTCGCACGTGCCCGTGCGCCGACTGGGTCCGCCGTCATCCCCGACCATCGCCGTGATCGAGCCCGGACCGTCGTCCTGCCCGACGCGTGCGTTGGTTCTCAGCCACACAACGATCGTGCGCGTGTGAGCCTCGCGAGCGACCGTTCGCGGCCGAGAATCGCAAGGCAGTCGTAGAGGCCGGGGCCCACGGCGCGGCCAGTGAGCGCGACGCGAACCGGATGCACGAGTTCCCCGACCTTTACGCCGGCCTCGTCGGCGGTCGTCTTGAGTGCCTCCTCGAGGGCGGCGGGCTCGAATGGCTCGACCGTCGCAAGCCTGGTCAGAAAGGCCTGCAGATACCGCCCCGCCGTGGGTGTCGCCAGCCGCTTCGCCACGGCCTCCGGGTCCATGACGGGCTCGTCCACAAGGAAGAAGTCGGCGTAGTCGAGGATGTCTCCCGCCACTTTCAGTCGGTCGCCGGAAGCCTCGATCACGCGTCGAACCGTCGAGATCTGCTCATCAGACGGTGGTGCGGCCAGCAGCCCGGCCCGCTGGAGGTACGGCGTCATCAGGCCGAGTTTCTCGTCGGTCGACAGGGGCGCCATGTAGTGATCCTGCACCGCCCCCAGCTTCTTCGGATCGAAACTCGCCGGCGATGAGTTGATTCGTTGGAGGCTGAAGTGGTCGATCAATTCCTGCCGCGAGAAGAACTCGGTCTTGTCGTCGTACGACCAGCCGAGGAGGGCGAGGTAGTTGTCGACCGCCCACGGCAGGTAGCCAACTGTGCGATAGAAATCGACGATCACGGGATTGAACGTGTCGGCGTCCGTTGCCAGGCCGATCCTGCTCGCGATCCGCTGGCCGTGCTCCATCACCCTGCGGAAGTCCTGGTTCTTCAGGTACTGGGCGAGTTTCCGTTTCGAGAGCTTGGTGCGGCTCCCGGGCTCGGCCACGAGCGGCAGATGCGCGTAGGCAGGCAGTTGATAGCCGAGACTCATGGCGATGAAGGCCTGCCTGGGGGTGTTGGAGAGATGTTCCTCGGCCCGGATGACGTGGGTGATCGCAAGATCGTGATCATCCACCACGCTCGCGAGGTGGTAGAGGCAGGAACCATCGGCACGCTGAATCACATGATCCTGCTCGCGTTCCCAGGCGAATTCGACCCGCCCACGAACGAAGTCCTCGATCACGAGCGACCCTTCCCGCGGCATCTTGAGCCGAACCACGCCCTTGCGTCCCTGGGACTCGAGGGCCTGCGCGGCGGCATCATCGAAGGCCGCGAACCGACGGCTGTAGAGAAACGGCCGTCCAGCCGCCTGTGCCACCCTGCGCTCCTCGTCGAGTTCATCCGGCGAGGCGTAGTCACGGTAGGCATTTCCCGATGCGAGCAGTCGTTCCACCGCCGCCCGATGACGCTCTGCCCTCTGCGATTGGAAATACGGAGCGTGGGGGCCTCCAACACGGGGACCCTCGTCCCAGTCGATGCCCAGCCACAACAGGCCGTCCAGGATCGGCTGGAGCGCCTCCTCGACGTTTCGGGCCACGTCTGTGTCGTCGATGCGGAGGATGAATTGACCCCCGTGCTGGCGGGCGAAGAGCCAGTTGAAGAGTGCCGTCCGCACACCGCCGATGTGCAGATAGCCTGTCGGGCTCGGAGCGAAGCGGGTGCGAACGGTCATGGGTTGGTTCAGAGCAGGCTCATCGGAGGACTTGTGGGGAAACCGAGGCGATGAAGTTGGCTCAGGGCATCTACCCGGGCTTGGGAGAGAACGGCTGCAATGGTTGGCACGCGGTGCTGCGGCTCAACCCCAGCAGGGCGTTTGCGGGCGTGGCGGACGAGACGCAACGGCAATCCTCGGGTGCGACGTTCTACCTCGCTTCACGCTGCCCGGTCGAGTCTCGCCTGTTTTCGCAGCCGACGTCGCTCGGCCTTCGATAACTTCCTGCCGGATTGGCCCCGGCCGTCGTCATCCAAGGCGTCGGCCTCATCGTCGTCAGCGTTGAACTGGATGGGGTCCTTCGAGTCATCGACGAC
>JBJTBB010000115.1:0-3752 GCA_046091125.1 Planctomycetaceae bacterium | reverse complement strand
CCGATCGGCGACGAACGGGGCCAGTCCGATGCCGATCGACTGAAGATCGATCTCATGCGGTTGAAGGTCTTCCGTCGCGGCGGCGTCGCGCAGCCCGCTGATGTGGTCGGAGAATCCGACAACGCCGTCGGCGAGCGTCGTGCAAAACGATCTCCGATCGAACGCACCAGCGAGCCGGACGATGGTGATCGGCGGTTGACAGATGAAACGAATACAGCCGATAGCGACGCGATTGCCTCGGCTGCGGAAGCGTTCTGGCCGTTGGGTCGCGTCACAGTCGAACACGTCGGTCAATCCGCCAACGGCCGGCAGGGGCAGAGGCTTCAGCGTCCATCGCGGATCCTCCCGGTTCCATGCGCCGGGGCGTTGACCGCATCGCCGAAGGGGCTCGACCTCGGTGCGATTCGCCTGTCGATCGATACTCAGGCGGGACACGCGATCGTCGTGACCGACGGCTTCGGCAGGCGAATGGGAGAACCGCTGCCTGTCGACGACGCGTCAGGTCGATTCGCCGTGGTGGCGGCGATGCAACCCTCGATCGCCGATGCATCCGTTCTTGGACGGTTGGTCGTGGTGCGATTCGGTTCGACCCTGGCGGGATTCGAGTTGCGGCCGGAAGGGAATCGAAGGCTGTGGACACGGTCCGACGAGGGGCCGATGCCAATTCAAATCAATCGTCAGGCCCGTGTGGTCGTGCGCCGCAATGCGGGCATCTCACTGGGCATGAGGCCGGTGGAGCCCACCGACACCGGTTCCGCCGATGGTGAGATTCAGGTTGGGCAGGCTGTGGCCGACGGGGTTCCCGTTCTCTCGCAGCGGACGCTCGACGTGTGTGATCCCGCGACGGGACGGGTCGTCTGGTCACGATCCAAGCTGCCGGCCGCCGCGGAGATCTTCGGCGACGAGACATGCGTCGTGGTCTGTCCGCGGGATGGACGCAAGGCGATGGTGCTATCGATGATCGACGGACGCGTGCTCGTCACACGCGATGTGCCGCCGCGGGAGCAGCGGCTGGCAACGGTGGGTAGGAGCGTGGTCGCGATCGAGGGGGCCGCACAGACGTCTCCCTCCGCAGACGGCAAGGGCGACGGTCCCACGTCGGCGCCTCGGAACACGTTGGTCGGCTTGGGTGGACGCGTGAGCCTCGTGTCGATCGATCCGCTCTCTGGGCATCGGCTTCCATTGGGCACCTTCGCCGCGGATGCGCGCGCGACTCAGCTTGAAGGGGAGGGTCTTGCCGTACTCGAACCGGACGGCCGGTTCACCGTCGTGGATGTCGCGAGAGGAGCCCCGCGATTCAGCGTCAAACTTCCCGCCGCTCCGGACACGATCGAGCAGTTGCACGTCCTTCCATGGCAGGATCGACTGATCGTCGCTGTCGGACGCCCCGAAACGCCTGAAGAACAGCGTCGCCTCGAGGGGCTTGGCACGATTACCGGCGTCCCATCGGGAGGTTGGCAGGCGACCGAGGAGACGATCCTGCTCACCGGGTCCGTTTGGGCGTTGGACCGGAAGACGGGCGAATCGATCTGGCCGGTGCCGGCCACCGTCTTGCGGCACGGCCTTCCACTCCAGCAGCCCCAGGACCTGCCGGTGCTGGTATTCGTGCGCCAGATTCATTCGCCATCGGGAGAGGATCGGCCGCGGCTGAGCATCCTCTGCCTCGATAAGCGAACGGGGCATGCGGTCTATGACGACGACCGCGCTGGGACGGATCATCATCCTCTGTTCTCGTCGGAAATCGTCGGTGATCCTGGTTCACACTCGGTCGAGATCAGTCGCGGCGCCGATCGGTTACGATTGGTGTTCGACGGGCGTCCGATTCCTCCGCATCCGCCCTACCAGGCGACCGGGAACCCGACGTCTTCGTCAGGCACGCTGGGGACGATCGGCCGGGAATTCGAAAAGTGGATGCAGAGGGCGCTCCAATCACTGCCATTTTGATTCCCCGTGGCGCGCCGCGAAGGCACACGATCCGTTCCGACTGTCCCTCCCGGGCGTCCGCAACCCTCCTGGGGCTGCTCGTCCTCGGCTCGTGCATCACCGCGGCCAATGGTGATGCGCCATCGCAGGGCACCGACGACCGGGGGGCTGCACAGCAGTCCCGGATCGATGAGGTGATCACCAAGGGCCTTGACTGGCTGGCCGCCAAACAGTCCCGTCGCGGTTTATGGTCTGCCAACGAGGGTCGATATCCCACGGCCATGACCGCCTTGGCCGGCACGGCGATGCTGATGGAAGGATCCACCACGACCCAGGGACGCTACGCGGAACCGATCCGGCTGGCGGTCGATTATCTCGTGTCACGATCCCGTGCCAACGGTCTCATCGGCGATCCCAAGACCGACGACCGCTACACCTACGGGCACGGGTTCTCGATGCTCTTCTTGTCGCAGGTGCTCGGCGAGGAGGAGGACGAGCGCAGGCGGGATGAGTTGGTGCGAATCCTCGAGAAGGCAGTGGAGTTCTCGGGACGCGCGCAGACCGTCGATGGGGGATGGGGATACGTGAGCGCCAAGGACGGCAACGGGTTCGATGAGGGTTCGACCACCATCACCCAGGTGCAGGGGCTGCGAAGCTGCCGCAATGCGGGAATTCCGGTACCTCGGGAGATCATCGAGAAGGCGATCGGCTACATCCACAAGTGCACTCAGGCCGACGGCGGCGTCCAGTACAGTTCGAAGGGCGGCGGAGGAAGACCCGCCATCTCGGCTGCCGCAATCGCCTGCCTGTTCAACGCCGGCGAATACGACGACACCCACGTGCCTCGCATGCTCGAGTACGCCCAAACGCATCTGGGCAACATCAACAACAACGGGTTCGGGCACTGGCACTACGCGCACTTTTATTACGCTCAAGTGATGTATCGCGAGGGGGGCGAGAAATGGGCGGCGTACCGTAGTCAGATCGAGAAGCGGCTCATCGGCGAGGCGCAGACCGAAGGCTCGACTCTGTTCTGGCCCCAGGGCTATATCGGTCCTGTGTACACGACCGCGACCAACCTGACGATTCTTCAGCTGCAGAAGGGGACGCTTCCCATCTACCAGCGTTGACGTCGGGCGACGGCGACCGCCGACGTTTTCTTTCCAGCCGATGTGTTTTCAAGTAGTGAGACCGAACGACGAGAGGACCCCCATGCCGGACACGCAGGCAATCGACCGCCTCCACGCCGCCCGAGATCGCATCCTCACCCAACTCTCACGAGTGATCGTGGGGCAACGAGAGGTGATCGACGAACTCCTGATCTGCCTCTTCAGTCGAGGTCATTGCCTGCTGGAGGGGGTGCCCGGCCTGGCCAAGACGCTGCTCGTGAGCACGCTGGCCCGTTCGCTCGACCTGAGTTTCAGCCGTATTCAGTTCACCCCCGACCTGATGCCCGCCGACATCACCGGCACCGACGTGTTGGAGGAGGATCGCGCTACTGGCGGAAGGCAGTTGAGGTTCCTTGAAGGGCCGCTGTTCGCCAACGTCGTGCTGGCCGACGAGATCAACCGCACGCCACCCAAGACCCAGTCGGCTCTCCTGGAGGCGATGCAGGAGCGGCAGGTCAGCGTGGGCCGCGTGAGGCACAAGCTGACCGACCCGTTCTTCGTTCTCGCGACCCAGAATCCGATCGAGCAGGAAGGAACCTATCCACTGCCTGAGGCGCAGCAGGACCGCTTCATGTTCAAGGTCTTCGTCCGCTATCCGAGCTTCGAGGAGGAGTTCGAAATTGCGCGACGCACCACCGGCGTCGCGGGCGAGGAGCCGGA
>JBJTBB010000114.1:0-4595 GCA_046091125.1 Planctomycetaceae bacterium | reverse complement strand
CTCTTCGCCAATCCCTCGGGTCAGGGACGCCCTGGACTACTGCCGGCTTCGCCGCAGTCCGCCGCCGAGCAGCCCGCTCGACCCAACGCGATGACCCCGCAGGCGACGCAACCGCAGGTCACCTCGGTGCCGACGCCTTCGCTCGAACTCGGCCTCACCGGACCTGCCGAGGTCGATGAAGGAGCGGTGGCTTCCTTCACCGCACGGGTCGTGAATACCGGGACCGTCGCTTCAAAAGCAGGGCGCCTTGAGTTTTCGTGGGACGACGCATTTTCTCCGCGGGAGGCTTCCGACGGCTACACGCTGGGCAGCGGGAACGTCGGCTGGGACCTTCCTGCCATAGCCCCCGGAAGTGAATTGAAGCGGCAGATCAATCTTCTCGCAGGCCGTCTGCCATCGTCTGCCGGTCGAATGGGGGGCCGCTTGGGAGGTGATTCCAGCCGCGCCTGTGTTCGAGGAACGCTGTCTGGAGCAGGGGGCGGGGTCATCGTCGCCGATGAATCATGCGTACTCGTGAAGGGAAAGCGTCCCCTGTCTCGTTCGCCGCAGGAGGCCGGATTGAGGATCACGTTGGCTGATTGCGATGATCCGATTCGCTTGGGAGGGGCTACGTTGCTCGTTTGCACCGTTTCCAACGTTGGTAATCAGCCGATCGAGGATCTTGGCGTGCTGATTTCCCTTCCCCCACAGGCAAAACTGGTTGGGAGCCCGAGTCCGTCGCGGACGACGATCGAAGGACCAGTCGTGAGTTTTGAAGCGTTGCCCCAGTTGCTGGCCGGAGGCAAGGCGACCTTCGAGCTGGCCTACCGCACGCCCGATGCCGGCACATGGAAGGCCTCTGCTCGGGCGACCGCTGCGGGCATCGACGGTTCATCAGAGGCGTTCTGCACGACGACCGTTCTCCAGCCTTGAATCGCTGATGGACGGCACGTCGCCTCGTCTCGATCCCCGAGTGATCGATGCCGATTTCGCCGTTTACTCCGCTTATGCTGCCTGGTGATTCTGGGCGGTGCATCCCGAAGCCATCGGTCTTCCTGCATTTGAAACGGTTTGCTTACCGAACTGCCCCGCTGTGGTCATCGATCGTCTCCATTGCCGATATCTCGGGTGATGAACCGCGGATCTTGGTCGATCGGCCAACGGCGAGCGGATGATCCAGGGCGTCGTCGCTTTTGCCGGCAATCGACGACCCTAGAGGAGCATCCTCCGAGGAATCCCCTGTCGATGATCGTCGCCACTGCGAACTGGCTGATCTCGGACGGGAGTGTGTCACGACCGCCGCTCGAGGCGGCGGTATCCGCATATCTCGAATCGATTGGCAGAGCCGCGGTACGCGCGGGGCTTCGTGGCGACGGACGATACCAGCCGGTCGATGAAATCGCCTTGGTGCTCGCCGGGGATACCTTCGATCGACTTTCCAGCCGTCGGTGGCTCGGACGCGTGAAGCCGTGGCACGGTTGGGTTGCGAGGCAGGTCGCCGAAGAGGTCGATGCAGCGATCCTCCGCAACGGTCGCAGGATCCTGCAAATGCTTGCGAAGCGTGTATTGCATGGAGTCGGCGTGCCGTCCGCCGATCGCAGGGGAAGGCCTGATTTCGTCCGACTCATCCGGGTTCCCGTCCGGTTGATCGTGCTGGAGGGTGATCGGGATACGAGTCTCTCGGCCCTGTCGGTGGCGACGACTGGTGTGTGGCCGAGGGTGATCGAGTCGGCTCGGCTCGACCAGGGCCGGATCGCGTTGGGGATTCATTTCGGTGCGGATGCAACGACCGCTGACGGCGAGTCGGTGCGCATCGACGTGGCTCACGGACACGAACTCGATCCTTGTTGTCAATCGACGAGTGATCATGCCGGGGATGCGCGAGAGGTCGAATGCCGCGCGCGGCAGCCGACGCTCGCCGAGAGCATCCAGGTCGATCTGATATCACGTTTCGTGTGGAGTCTGGCGACTCACGAAAGCCCGAGGATCAGGAACGTAGAACAGTCGCTCCGCCGGCATGCCGCGAGGATGCTCGTCGCAGCCTCACCCCTGGAATTGCCCGATCGGCTCGAAGCGTGCCTTGCAGGAGCCGTCGAAGACCCTCGAGATTCGGCCGACGGCCGCTTGGAAATGGATGCGATCACGGCGGGTATGGTGCGCGACGAAGGGTGCCTTTCGGTCGACCGGTGGCGGGTCTGAGCGAGGATCGACGAGCCCGTGGGCCCCCCCGGCGTGGATATCGTGAGCGCCCTGGCGGATTATTTCCTGCGGCCCATGGCCGAGTGTCGATCGGCTCGTTGTCGTGATTGGCTGTGTATCGACGGCAGTGCGCTACGGGCCGCCGGTCGGTCGATGGATCATGCGCCTGGTCGGACAACGGTCATCGCGTCGCAGCGGTGGCGGATCCTCGGACACCCCTCGTATGGGCACGTCGATCAACACAGCGATCGAGTCATTCTCCTGGGAGGCCGGGGGAGGCCGCCGAAATCGGGGGTCGAGATGGCACCTCAGGCTTGTGCGACGCTGGAGATCGAACCGACCCGAAGCGGGACGGAAGAGTTTGGCTGGGCGGTGATCGATCTCAGACGGGCTCTTGCAGTGGTTCATCGTGATGCGCAGGATCCGGGCAAACGGGCTGCGTGAGTGCCGGTGCCGGCAGGTGTTTATGGGCGTCATCGAGATACATACGACCGTCGGGGATTTGGAGTCGGCCGAGTCGCTCGCCGTCGAACTCGTGACGCGAAGGGTAGCTGCCTGCGTCCAGGTGGACTCATCGGTGACCAGCACGTATCGCTGGGGTGGACGGATCGAGACCGCTTCCGAACTGCGGCTCACGATCAAGTCGACCGACCGGTGCCTGGCATCTACAATCGAAACGATCCGGAAATTGCATCCCTACACACTGCCGGAGATCGTCTGGTCTGAGATCGAGGCGTCGCCGGAGTACGAAGCATGGGTGAATGGATGTCTCGAGGAGTCCGAGCGAGGGTGATCGGCGTGGGGTGCAGGAATTCGATGTCGTGAGCGGGATTCCAGGGCCGATCGCATTCAACGCCTCGGTCCACTCACGGCCTGCGGACGCCCTTGCCGGCGCAGACCTCAAGGATGCCTTCGGCGCGTGGCCAACCTTGGTGGTCTCGGCGGTATCCGCGAGCACGCCATTTGCGATTTCGGCAGACGCTTGCCTCGAGCGATTGGGGTCGATGGCTCGCACAGCCGTGGAGCCGGACGGTTCGTTCGTCTGGTCACGCGATTCAGACGCGAACGGTCCTGCATGGCACGTGTGGGGAACCCTGCACGAGCGAGACCATGCAGTCCTCTTCGTGGAACTCCGCGGGACGTGCCCCCCGGACGATTTGGACGCATTGCTGGCGGTCGTGGGGTGGCCCCACACGCCGCTGATGTTTCAACTTCCAGCCGCAGGCGTCTTTCTTGACGAGGCGACGTTCCGCCGCAGGGCGACGGTCGAGGCTCAGTCGTCGGCGTAGACCCTGGTCACCTCTTCCTTGGTGACCGGAGTGCCGGTGTCGGTGCTGGTCACCTGTACCTGCACCCGCTGGTCTCCTGCGCGGCGGCCACGGGCCCTCACCCTGAAGACCAACTCCTCGTCCGGGGCGAGCGACGCGATGGGGTCGAACACGATCGACAGGTTCTCAACGTGGTAACGCACCGGCCCGGAAGCCTCGATCGGTTCGAGATCCCCAAGGAGCGATACGCTCACGCGGACGCCACTCGCGGGCTTCGTTCCCTGGTTGCCGAGGCGGACGACGTATTCGGTGACTCCCCCGACCTCCACCGGGTCCTCGCTGTCACTCACCTGGAAGGCGAGTGCCGCCACCCCTTCGACCTCGATCGTCTCCACCGATTGGTCCGACAGACCATCGAGCGCACGGGCGGCCACGGCAATCCTCTGGGGACCGAGGGCCACCGGCATAATCACCAGTTCGACACTGCCGACCTCCCCGGGGGGGAGTTCCTCGAGATGCCAGATCACGCGATGGGTCGATTCATCGTACGTGCCGGCATTGTTGGCCCTGACGAACTTCATCCCCTGTGGAAGTTGCGCCGCCAGTTCGACGTTTCTCGCCGGTGCGGTCCCGCCGTTGGCCATCGACAGGACGCAGGTTGCGGGCCGCTGAAGGTATCTCCGTCCCGGCATATCCGCGGTGAGTTCGAGAGTGGGCGCCGTGATCGCGACGCGCACCGTTTCTTCGGCCTCGACGCCACCGTCCGCCCTGACTGTCAGCCGTAGTGGGTGCGTGCCAGGAAGCTTCGAGGCGAGACGAAGATCGATACGTCGTGACTCACCCGGACGCAGTCTGCCGACGTCGAATTCCACTTCGCGGCCCGCCGAGTGTGCCAGCGCGTCGGGTAAAAGGCCCTCGAGCACGATGCCCGTCGCCTCGCCGGTGCCCGGAGTGCTCAGCACGATCGACATGTCGACCACGGCCCCCACAAGGACAGGCTTCGGCGCCTGCACCTCGATCCGCACGTCGGGCCTCGTCGCCAACGACCGCACCGATGCGTCAGCCCGGATGGTACCGCGTGCGACGCTGCCCCCGTATAGATATCCAGACGGCCTCAGGTCCATCGGCACCCGAGTCTCACCACGCTGG
>JBJTBB010000113.1:0-3295 GCA_046091125.1 Planctomycetaceae bacterium | reverse complement strand
GCTCCGACGAGTTCGGCACCGTGGGATCCCAGGTAGGGAGCCGCACATCGTTGTCTGTCACAGACGAAACACAGCAAAGGGATCGAACGCGGCGCAGATTCCGGCACCACAGGACGGAACCAAAGTTTTCGGCGAAAAATGCCATCCGGGCGAATTGCAGGTGATCTCTCTGTGTTGCACCGACCCAGGCTTCACGCGACGGGTCATGCGTCGGCAGGTGTTTCTCGTCGACCAGCCGCAGAGCTATCACAGCGGGAATCTGATCCCGGTGCTCAAAGATGCGGTCGACGCGATCGATGCCCTTCTCGGGGTAGACTCATCGCGACCGATCCGCGTGCATTGCCACGGCGGCCGTAGTCGGACCGCGTTCGTGCTCAAGGGTTGGGCGGTACGACGCTTTGGCTGGCCCGAGGAGCAGGCAAAAGTGGCTCCACGACGACGAGCCCTACTCGACGTTCAGGGCTTTCTCGCCGGCACGGGCAATGCGGTCGATGATCGCCATCATGTCTTCACGGCTCGGGAGCAGCGGCACCGTGGGGTCGCTGGCACCCTCGGTATCGTCCTGTAGCCGGCGTGGCAGGCAGATGCCGGGATTGAGCCGGAGTGTGGCGAGTCCCGAGGGGCTCACGTGGCGAAGTCCCCGGAGCGAGAGAGAGCCGCCTTCATGGGAGGCGAGGATGCCTGCCACGCGGTCGGTCATGCTCGTGACACCATCGAGGGTCAGGAGCGGATGACGCACGAGTTCGCGAGCCGTCTCCTCGGTGAGCAGCGAGATCCCGCTGAGTGAGAGCTCCCCGGCTTGGTGTGTCGCCAGGATGGCAGCCACCGGCGGCGTGATGTGCGCGACGTCGTTCACATGGAGCCCGGAGAGGCCAGCGATTCCCCGGGGCGCCTGCTGGCTCGCGAGTATCGCGGCTGTTCGCTGACTCACGTTCTTGACCCCGCCGAGTGAGAGCGGGCCGACGTGCTGAATGAGCGATGCGAGATGGTGGTCGGTGATGCCCCACGGTGGCGAGAGAGATAGGGAGCCATGGTGCTGGCCCAGCGTGTGTACCACCGCATCGGTGAGTTCGACCTTATCGAGATACAGCGGGCCGCGGTGCGCTGATATTAGCTCAGCCTCGGCTGGCGACAGCGCCTTGAGCCCCTTGAGACAAAGAAACCCGGTGCGGAGTCCAAGTGCGCGGGCGGCAGCTTCCTTCAGATGCGAGATCCCGTGGAGGTGGACCTTCCCGCTGTGCCGGGCCAAGTGCGCCGCCACCCTGCCAGGGAGCCGCGTGAGGCCTTCGAGAAACAAGTCGCCGCGATGATGGGAGAGCGCGGCGGCGGCGCTTGGAGTCAGACTCCGCAGGCCCCAGAGGTGGAGTTGATTGGCGTGCTGTGCCAGGCCAAGCGCGACCACGTCATTGAGGTGCCTGAGGCGGTTGAGGGAAAGCTCGCCCTCATGGCGACCCAGCGACAACGCGGCCGCGCTGGAGAGCCTGCGGAGGTTGTTGAGCGAGAGTCCGCCGCCACGGTGCCTCCCCAGTTCCGCGGCGACCGCATCCGTGACAGTCGTCAGCTTGTCAAGGTAGAGGTGTCCGCGATGCGCCGAAAGTTGCCGGGCCACGGAGAGCGGGAGGCGGATGACCTCGTGCAGATAGAGGTGTGTGGCGTGGTGGCCAACTACGCCCCTTGCCTTGTCTGCAGTTGATCGCACGAGCGAGGCTTCCCCTTGTGTCGCTGCTGCGACCGGGTCGAGAGAGTCGCAGCGGGCAGAAAGCCCCGTCGCCGTTATGGGGCGATGGAACAGCGTTACGAGTTCCCGGGCTCGAGCCGCGTCGAGGTGGCGGATCTTGCCCGTGTCGTCGCGCAGCGACTGCGCGCTGATCGAAGGATTGCTGCTCACGACGCGTACTCCTGTGCGCCGGTCGGGCAACACGTCTGAAGGGAGCGACGATCCGATACCACCTCGCCGATGAGGGTCGCATGGGCAAGAACACGGTCGCGCCGGTCGATGGCATCGGCGAGCGATCGAGTCTTCAGCGACCGCCGTATGCGGCGCTTACGGTGACCGAAGTGAACCGTGAAGTGGATCCACCACGTTCCGTTGTTGTTCCAAAGATGGTGGTTCGGATTGCTGTCCTGCACCCGAATCGACGGATAACCAACCGGCATGATGCACTCCTCTCCGATCAGGAAAGGAAGGTGCTCTCGTGTTCCTCGCCGCCGCAGCGGACTGGTCTGATGATGCGTTAGTCGAAGAACCCCCGAAAGCTTCGCTGGGAAACGCTCCCAACGCATATCCTCTGGACCTGTTGCCAGGCCCGGTAACCACCTTGTGCTTTCGCGAGGTTGGTACGAGCGGCCGCGAGGGTCGCCCGATTCAAAGAACGGATATGTTCATTACCTTCCGGTCGCATTTTACGCAGCGGGCAAGCCGAAGGCCAGCGGTCCAGGCCGTGATACTGTGTCATAGGGCGTCACAAACGCAGCCGGCCCCGGCAGCGCTGTGTCGCGTGTCTCCATTTGGGGCTGCGCCCCTCCCTCCGACACACCACGCGGACTGTTCACCAACTCTCTCATGAGCAGCGGTACAGAAACTCGAAGCGGGTAAGGTGAACTAATCCCACAAGTACATCCCCATGCCGAAAGTCAGTGTCTGTTCGCCGCACTTGGGGCATTCGTGCTGGCCATTGAAGGGGAGACAATACGCTTCAAGCGGTTCGTTTCCTCGAGGATACGGCGTCGCTTCTTGGCCGCATTGAGGACAGAGCACCACCGCCTGCTTTGTGTTGCCGGAGAAGATCCGGCGACACCATCGGCAGAGGCATGGGTGATAGTCCACCGTATCGCGGTAGATCATCCCATGGCCGACGACGACGTTTCCGCTGCTGTAGCCGCATTCGCATGTTGCGATCACGGTTTGTCCCATGTGGTTTCTCCCTACGGAGCCTCCTCCGTGTCGCCTGCTGTTGGCTCTGGCTTGGGCGGGGGTGGTGGAGCATCGAGTGCATCACGGACAAGCGTGTAGAGTTCCAGAGAGTCCTCGACGAACCTGTCCACGAGTTCGTCGATCGGCGGGGTCATGCGACCAACCGGGACAGTCATATAGGACAGGATGTCCCGGCTGATCTTGCCGGGGTAGATCTGCGAGAAGTTCCAGGTCCGCTCGTTGAAGTACAGGATCTCCGGCCGCAGGTGGATTGGTCCTGCGTCTGCGCCGCATTCCTCGAGCCTCTCCAGAATCTCGGGAAGACGGATCGCTGGAATGGTGATGTCGGTGGCATTGCCGCGCTCCGCCTCGACGTCGCCA
>JBJTBB010000112.1:0-5757 GCA_046091125.1 Planctomycetaceae bacterium | reverse complement strand
GAAGTGCCATTGGCCGGGCTATCCTTTGAAGCGACGGCATGGAAAGGGCACTCAGCCCGCGAAGAAATTGGTGAAGCCCACGGCGCTCCCGCCCGAGATGCCCACGCGGCCCGACTGGAAGCGGCTGTCGGTGGCCTGGGCCACCTGGAAGCCGTTGAGCGACAGCGACAGCGAGGTGCCGCTAAGCGAGAAGGACACGAACCCATCGCCCACGTCCCCCACCGACACCTTGGCGAGCGTCTGCGTGCCGTTTGGCGTCACCGCCTGGATCACCGCGAAGTACTGGCCGGATTCCAGCGACAGGCCGGCCTGATAGTAGGACGTCTTGCTGGAATATCGGGCGATCACGCCGGCGAACTCGCCGATTTCGAGGTTCTCGACGTTGGCCGCCACGGTCAGGTTGCGGGCGGCGGCACCCGTGTAGAGGGCGACGTTGTTGTTCGGCCCGGTCGCGATGGCGATGTTGAGGAGAGTCAGGAAGCCGGGCCCCCGCGCCACCGACCACTTCGTCCCGGGAATCGGCTGGGAGAACTGCGACGTGAAGACAAACGCCGTCGTCGCGGTGTCGGTCACCTTCACGCGGTTCACCGTCGCGGAGAAGACCTGGGCCCCGACCCGGTTCGTGGTAAACGTCGCCGTGTAGGTGCCGTTGGCGTTGTCGGTGACCGACGAGAACTTGCCGGCCGAGGAGGCGGCGAACTTCACCTTCGCCCCGCCCGTGGTCACGAGGTTGCCGACGGCGTCGATCGCCTGCAGCGTCACGGTCACAGGGGTGCCTACGGCCGCCTCGCCAACCGACGCGGTCACCTGGGAATTGGCCGACGCGGGCCCCGGCACGACGGTGGCCACCTGCACCGGCAGGCCGTCAGACTCAACGCCACTCACCCTCAGCGAGGTGACTCTGAGCGAGCCGAGCTGCGGCGGGGAGGTCAACGAGATCTTCAGCGCCGTCGCGGTCGCCTTCTTGACCTCGCCGGCGCCCGACGAGAGCGTGACGACGTTGTTGGCGAGCGTCTTGGCATCGAAGCCCGTGCCCGTAATCACGAGCGTCTTCGCGGTCGCCGCCAGGGGCGCCGTGACGGGCGTCACGGTCGCATACGTCGTGGCGACCTGCACGGCGCCGCTCGACGCGCCGCCCGTCGTGACGGTGGCCGTCAGCGGCCCGGCCGTGGGCCGACTCGTGAAGAGCAGAGTGATCGACGTCGCCGTGGCCGACTGCACGATCGCCGTGCCGCTCGAGAGCTTCACCGTGTTGCCGGTCTTGGTGGGGCTGAAGTGCTCGCCGACAATCGTGAGCGTGACGGCGTCGGCCGGGAGGGGCGCGGCCGACGGATGGACGATCGGCGTGGACGTGGCGACGTAGGTGAACCGGTCGGCCGCGACTGCGTCCGACGTGAATGCGCCGGTCCTGACGAGGATGTCCACCGTGCCGGCCGCCTGCGGCGGGCTCGCGGCCGTGAGCGTCTTGGCCGTGGAATCGTAGGTCACGTTCGTGGCGGCGACGGTGCCGAACGTCACGGTGCTCGTGTTGTTGAATCCCGTCCCGGAGATCGTGACGACGGTGCCGCCGTTCACCGAGCCCTGTGACCTGTTGATATTCGTGATGCCCGGCACCGCATAGGCGTAGGTCTGACCTTGGAACGTTGGGGTGGACAGGGGCTGGCTGGCCGAGTCGGTGATCCCGTTGTTATTGACGAGATCCACGCGGGTTTCCGCGGCACCCGAGCCCAGGATCGTGCCGGCTACCGTCCACGTCTTCGTGGGGGCGGTGCCGACGGGCGTCACCGTCAATGCGCTCAGCGCGGGGATTCCATCCGTGACACCCGTCACGGACTGGACGTTGCTCGCCGTAACGCCGCTCACCGCTTCGCTGAATGTCACCGTCCAGGACCGGGTTTTGGACGTGGCGGTCGTCGGCGTCGAATCGACCTGCGGCGTCGTCGTGTCGATCGACTCGAGCGACGGCGGAGGATCGGACCACGGGCCGAAGACGAGCTGGAAGGTCAGGGGATCCGCCTGATTGCCGGCGGTGTTCTGCAGAGGCAAAATCTTGGATGGAACATTGGCCCCGTTGTTGGGCGTTTCGTCATAGCCGAACCCGTAGGTCTGGTTCATGAACGGACCGGTGCCCGGACCCCCGCTGCCCCAGGCTTGTGCGGGCTCGCCGTACCCGCCTCCGAGCGGATACGTGGCGAAGTAGGTCTTCGTGGGCACGTCGATCACCGCTGTGTGGACCCACTGCGAGAAGATGTTCTGCGGGGTCGCAGCCGAGTAGGGGGCCGCATAGTGGTACCAGTTGGCTTCATTGCTCCAGTACTTCGACGTCACGCCCGGTCCGGGCGCGTTGGTCGAATGCCCGTCGCTGACGGTGCCGATGCCGAACTCGCCGACGCCGCGATTGAGGGCGGTGACGACCTGGCGTTCGAGCGAGAGCAGTTGCTTGAGGGCGTCTTTAGGGTCCCAGGGAGTCGCTGTAGTAGCGGCCAGGTAGTTCGGGGTAATTCCCGAAGTGATGATCGATCCGGAGTTGTAGACACCAGTGTTGGCGAAGATCTGATAGCCCGTCGTCATCTTCGTGCTGACGCCGTTGTCTATCGCGAAGGCGTTTGCCTCGGATGGCGGCGGATTCCGTGGATCGAAGACCCAAAATTTCGCTCCAGTGGGGTTTTGTTGGTAGTTGGTGGAGTATGCGGTGAACTCGATCGCGGGATACCCCTTCACCGTCGTCTGCGCACCGTTGTTATAGGCCGTCTGACCTCCCGACCCTCCGCTCAGGACCTCGCCGATCAGGTCGATCTGGTTGTCGGTCGCATAGAGTGCGTCGAGCGCCGTGTCCCAACAGCTGTCGAAAGCCGGGAACTTTGTCGTTGGGGTTGCGTAGGCGAACGACGGGTTCTGGATGCCCGCATTCGAGATGACCTGCAGCGCTGCATAGGCTTGGCCGAGCTCCGCAGCGCCCGTACCCACAAAGTTCGCGGCAGCATCGGTGGAAAAGAAAGTGTTCCAGGCGTCGAGGATCTGGGTGCGTGTGACGGCGGGGTAGGTGATGGGCTGCTTGTTCGGTGAAGTGTACGGCGGAGTCACTTCCCATGGTTGGCCCATGAGGAGTGTGCCGCTCGAAAGCGCGGCAGGGACGAAGAAGCCATCGACGGCCGAGAGATCGACGTACACCAGCCCGTCACCGGACGGCTTCAGGGCATCCGCCGTCAGTTCGACATATTGGAAGGGGCTCACCTGGCCGCTCCATACAAGCGCATCGGGAGGCTGGGTGACCGTGATCGTCTCGTCGCCAGTTGCGTCGACCGAGACTGCGTAGTCGAACGCTGGCGGGCCCAGGTTGAGCGTGTCGAGGATGAAGTAAATGCGAGCTCCATTGACCGATATGGAGCCTGTCTTGGGATTGGGCGTTTGTTCGGCCCAGATGGCGTTGTTGTTGACGGCGTCCCACTTGATGACGGGCAGCGAGCCACCCGTCGGGGGCAGGCGCACGCTGACCGGCTTGCCTCGGAACGAGGTGGATAGCGGGTTGTCGAACGTCACCGTGATCGTGGTTCCCGAAATGGCGAGCGCCGCGATCGTTTGCGTGGTCTGCGGGCCGTCCGCGAGCGAAATCGGCGGCGTCATCCCGATGGCAAGACCCGAGGCAATGCCGGGATACCCGCCATTACCTGTCGAGATCGTGAGCGACGAGCCGTCGCCGCTGACAGTCCCGGCTGCGTCGGGGCTGAAGGAGAGCGAGGTCGTTCCCGCCGGCACCGCGTCGGTGAACGTGATCGTGTAGCTGGGGATCGAATAGATCGTCGACGTACCGGGAGCCCCCTCCACTGCCAGCGACGAGCCGGCGATGTTGTATGCCACGTCGTAGGCTTCCACCGCAGAGGTGCTGAGCAGGTTGGAGACCGTGAAGGACGGTGTGCCCAACGGGGTGAGTGCACTGAACGCGGACGCGAAGATGGCATACGTCCCGTCGCGGTATTGACTGAACGCCGTCTGGGAGAATGTGATGTCTGTCAGGCGGCCATTGGCATCGAGCGTCGGCGTTCCTGCGGCATAGTTCTGGCTGTCGATGCCGGCGGTGGGAACGGTCATCATCGGGAGCGCCTTCGGGTCGAACTGCGTGGCAGTGTTCAGGTTGGTCGGAGTGGCCCCAGCCCCATTCATGACGGTGACCGTAGCCATCGGCACGAACGTGGCGAAGCCGTCGGCGCTCGTACCTCCGGTGAAGATTTTGAGTGCACTGGGGTAGAGCGTGATCGGCGGTTGGGGGGCCCACGGAGGTGAAGCGACAGATTGCGAGAGATCGATCGTCATCTTTCCGGCGCCAGTCGTGAGCGATGTCACGGCTGCAGCCGCCGCGCCGGTATGGCCAGGGAATCCATTGGGGTCGGTGGGGTAGAAGAACGTATTGCTTGGCGCATTCGAGAAGTTCGCGGCGTACGTTTTGCTCGGGTCATAGCCCGCCCCCGCCGTGAGGTTCGGGTATTCCGCAGTCGGCGTGAACGTGATGCCGTTCACGAAGCCCGTCGTTGGGTCGATGGTGCACAAGCCGGTGGCAACCTCCGTGACCCCTGCTCCCGGGTCTCCCGGAAAGGTCACGGTCGGAGCGTATTGGTATTGTCCCGAATTGGTGACGAGGTTGATGAGTCCTGTGACCTTGCTGCCAGTGACTTGCGCATCGGCGGTGGGCATCTTTCCCGAGGGGTTGAAGTAGCCGGTGACGAGCGAATCCAGGCGGATACCAGACTGAACCCCGGCGGTGATCGGCACGTCGGTGACCTGAGAGGTGGTTGTGGTGGGATTCGACACCGTGCCTTGGTTCACGGATGCCGCGCCGAGGATGGCGGCGTCGGCATTCGGTTTCCAACCAGTGGGTTGGACCGGTGCAAATACCGATGCCGAGTTGATCACGAGCGACGCCGTGGCGTTATTCCCGCCACCACCTGTCAATGTGATGCTGACGTTGGCCTGGGAATAGTTTTGGCCGAGATTGGTGAGCCGGATGCCGACGACCTTGTCCGAGTCGTCTCCGGTGCCGAGCACCGCCACGGCCGTCGCCCCCTGCCCCGGGCCGTTTGCCGTGTCTTCGATGGTCACCGTCGGAGCGGAGGTGTATCCACTCCCCTTGGCCGTCACGGTGACCGATTGCACGCTGCCGGTCACCTGAGCCGCGGTGACGACGTTGGCGGCGATCGATGCGATCGTCGACTTGGTTCCGTTGGAAAACGTCACGTCGCCACCCACGAACAGGTTGGCATTCGTTGACAGCGTGACGCTGCTTCCCGAAACCATCGTCGGCGTGACGTTCACGACCGTGTCGGCCGGAACTGGGGATCTCAGCGAGATCTTCTTGCTGACCGGATCCTGCTGCAGGATCTGCCCCGACGACGAGGCGTAGCCCAGCATGTAGATGTTGTACTTCTCGCCCAGGTTGGTCTGATCGAGCTGGGAGAGGTCGATCTTGATGTAACCGTTGTTGGCGTCGAGCAGCCGGCGGCTCTCGAGGGACTCCATGCCGATGCCCCGGCCCGTCGGGCGACGGCGACGGGCGGTGCGGCTGCGGCGCGGAGCGAGGCGGGATCCAAACAGTTCGGCAATTTCAGCGATCATGGCAATGGCTTTCCGTGCTGGGCGACCGAATCAATCGAACAAAGTCGCGCGGTGTCTTACTCTCCGGCTGCGGACAAGTCAAAGATTCGGTCCGGATTTTGCGCGACCCCGGCTTGTGAGGCCGCCAAACGCCTATTTCCGAGCCGCTCA
>JBJTBB010000111.1:0-2907 GCA_046091125.1 Planctomycetaceae bacterium | reverse complement strand
TCTCCCAGAAGCCTGGAGAGATCGATGGGCCAGCGTTCCCGACGCGAAGGATCCATCCATTGGAAATCCACCTGCATGTCGGGGCTCGAGGCAAGGGCCCGCCTCAGGAACCGCTGTTCGACCCGGAGGGCACCCTCGATGTAAACGACCCGCAGCCCCCCCTCGACCACCTCCACGAACGTTGAGAGTTCGTTGTTGGTCAGCACCGCCTCGCCGTCCTGATTTTCGACGGAGAGCACGAGTTTCCGTTCGCCAAGTGCGGTCGGCGTCCACTCCATCCGCAGAGGTTCTTCCTCGGAAGCCCCACGAGGCCGCAGGGTTGTGCGGGCGACCTGCCGCATCGTCCCATCATCCGCCTCCGCCAAGAGCGCGACCACAACCTCGCGACCGGCGAGGCTGTCGAGGCGAATGCGTCCCGAGACTTCGACAACGTTGCCGAGGAACGCCCGCGGCGACACGTTCAGGCTCGTCACGGCCGCATCCACACCCTGCCCCTCTCCGCGCGGCTGACCGACGCTCACCGTCCACAGCGGAACACCGATGTCCAGCAGCCTCCGCG
This sequence comes from Planctomycetaceae bacterium, assembly GCA_046091125.1. Lineage (GTDB taxonomy): Bacteria > Planctomycetota > Planctomycetia > Pirellulales > UBA1268 > UBA4655. The sequence continues at coordinate 2,348 of JBJTBB010000111.1, read as the reverse complement.
ACGCCGTCTGCGGAGGGAGATCCCGCGGTGGATCGGCCTGCTGGCAGCCATCTCCCACGAGCACGACCCCCAGCACACGACGACCCGCCGACAGTCGTGCGACGTCGTCGAGCGTTGCCCCGATCGCCGTCTCCTCGGACGACTCCTGCCGACTCCATTCGGAGAGCGGCAGCGGATGCTGCCGCGTACCCTCGATCGGATGGGTCTGGCGATCGAATGTCACGCAGAGGATCTCGAATCCACCAGTTTCCAGCATCCGGCGGAGACTCTGCTCGGATTCCTGAAACGCCTTCCGTACCGCCTCCCAACGCGTCAGGCCGCCGGGAGTGTCGTTGACGGTCATGCTTTCCGATGCGTCGGCCATCACGATGACGGATCCCGACTGCCTCGCCTTGCGGACGGCAACGATGGTTGGCCGAAGGATGCAGCCCACGAGTCCGAGGAAGGCAAGCGACCGCAAGATGACAAGCGCCATCAGCCGCGGCCCCGACACCCGCGTACGGTCCGGGCCTACCAGTACGAGCACGGCGGCGAACACGACCGCCACGACACCCACGACGATCCAGGATCCCACTGGATCGAATCGGATCGACAGGTCGCTGATCACAACGTCATCAGGCATGGCTCACCCACACCTCCCAGTCAACACCGTCTCGATGGGACGATCGGCGGCGGCATGCGGATCGTCGACGCCGTCGCCTTCCATGGCTTCCACCTCTTTCGGCGGGTGGAACCGGTTCGCGAGGATCCAGTCACCGATCATGACGACCACGGCGAAAAGGATGATCCACCCGTAGAGTTCAGCCCCGACACGCTCGAGACCGACCTGGCGGACAAGATCGGCCGCGGTGCGAGCCACGCGCACATCCTTTCCGAAGATGGCCTCCCGGCTCTTCTCATCGAGCCTGGTCAAGTCGGTCCCGGCGGCGTCGAGATTGGTGGAGAAGCCGCCCCGAAAACCGTCTTTTTCTCCCCCGGCCTGCACCCGGTAGTTTCCCACTTCCCGCGTTTCGGTGACGCCGACCGCACCCCGTCCAGACTCGATGACCGCTGAAAACTCGTCGCCACCCGGAGTCTTGACGAACGCCGACGGGCGACTGATGGCACCGACGGACAGCCTGACCGGTGTGCCTGCCACGACGTTGAGCGATTGATTTGAACGCGTGGCATAGCGGAGGCTCTCGTTGGCGAGCATCACGAAGGGCCATGGTTCGAAACCAGTCGCAAGCGAGTTCCATGCCCCGGGATCATCGGCCGACTGCGAGACCGGCGTCGTCACGATCACGACGGTGCCTTGTCCGACGGCGTGCTCCAGCAGAGCGGGGAGTCCGTTGCGATAGGTTGCGATCGGCATCGCGGCCGACGTGCGCGATGTCCCCTCGGGTGTTTCAGTCGACGCGTCGCCTTGGCGAGCGTCGCCTCCCGGCTTGAACTCCCAGTGACGCTCGACGGGAAAATCCTCCCAGGGCACGGCGTCGGCGACCCGCCTGAATGCCGCGAGCATCGGGTGATCGAGGCTCGAGGGCGCGAGAAAATTGCCTCCCGATGCATCCCGCCAGACCCGTTCGATCGTTCCACCGAGCAGCTTGCGGGCTTCGGGGCTGTTGAACAACGCCGGATCGCCGGCGCTCGGCCCCAGCCAGACCACGAGCCCGCCTCCACTGGCAACAAAATCTCCGAGCAGCTTCCACAACCGCTCGTCGAGTGGCGGAGGATCGAGCAGCACGGCCGCCGCGATTCCCGACCAGTCGGCCTGCTCGAGGGTGTTCATATCGGCGATGACGCAGTCGAAACGCCCCCTTCCGGCCCGCGCAAGCGATGTCGGAGCAATCGCCTGTTTCAGAAAGAATCCGGTCCTCTCAGCCGGAGCAGCCGCCGCCACCAGCACAGGAGGCCGCGGGGCCACCTCGATCGTGAAGCTGCGGGAGTCGTCCACCACGAAATCGTCGCCTCCCATGATGACTACGCGTCCCTGCACCACACCCGCTCCGAGGCCGGTCACCTCGAGTTACACCGGCTCGCAGCCTGTTTCCGACCACTTTGCAGGCTTTTCGGCCCGTCGTTCGAACCGGCCATCGCGATCCGTCAGCTCGAGAGCAATTCGCCCCGCGAGATCCGGTCCCCGACAGCTACGGGTCGTGCCGATCCGCAGCGTCGTTCCCTCGGCGATCCGCTCGCCGGCCAGATCGAGCGCATCGATGGAGAGATTGCGAGGGGCGTCGACACCGACATCAACGACCTGCACGAATAGTCCGGGCCGATCACGAACGATCGTCGACAAGGCCTCGGATTCCGCCCAGGCCGCTGACGACAAGTCCGTGAAGATCGACAACTCCTTTCGCCCCAGA
>JBJTBB010000110.1:0-4858 GCA_046091125.1 Planctomycetaceae bacterium | reverse complement strand
GATCCGTCCAGGCGCTGACACACTGCGACCGCTGGTTGGCGGCGGACTTTCGAACGACGGCACGCCCGCGGCTTCCACGACCAGCCGTCGTGGGCTCACAAGTGCCGCCAGCTCGGCGTCGCCATGTGCCTCGAGCCTCCGCCAGATGCTGCGATCGATCGGCTGCCGCCATGAATCCTCGGCAGGTCCGAAACTGCCCGATACAAGCGCGGAGTCGATACGCTCGTCGAGCGCGGCGGCAAACAGGGTGACCAGACCGCCTTCGCCCACTCCCGCCACGCCGACGGGTCTTCCCATGGGCACCAGCCGGTCGACCGCCGCGAGAACCCGCTGGATCTCATACCCGATCGGATGGCGACCCACTTCAAACCCAGTTCGATGCAGAAACTCTCGGTGGGACTGGTTGGTGAAGCCCACGTCAGGATTGCCTGCCAGTCGCGTCCCGCGATCGATCATCGTGGGAACGAAGACCGTGATCGATTGCTCCGCCAGGCGGCGCGGGAGCTGGGCCGATGGGGCCACGCCCGGCTCGATGCCCACGAACTGCTCTGGCGTCCAGGCCGCGTCACCGAGGGCGACGACGAAGGCCAGAGGGGGTGTCGAGGGCTCCACCATCAGTCCGTCGGCCGTCACGCCGTCCAGGACGTCAATTCGGACCCGGCTGACGCGGATCGAAAACCCGTCAGGTCCCCGGGCGATGGCGGCCGGTCCGGGTGACTCATCGACGTGTTCTGACGTCGCGCCGTATCGCTCGAACGACGTGATTCCGCCATCCGTCGGGACGCGAGGGTCCACTGCACCGACGAGTGAACGCAGCTGCTCACGACTCGCCGCGATCGCGTCCGGTTCGATGGGAAGCAGCCGGTCACGAGCGGCGGCGGATCGTGTCGTCAGATTCATGAGGTGGCGATCGATACCTTCGACCATCACCTCGTCGAGGGGCCGCTCGAGGGAGAGCCTTTCCATGCCGGGAAGCAGGGCATCATCGTCGTCGGCCACCGTCAGGCCGCCGATGGCGACGAGGGAGAGGTGGATTCCGAGACGGACCGCCGCACGGATGACGCGACAGGCCCGGTGACGCCGAAGTCCGTTTGTTTCGTATATCATTGGTCACTCCGGGCCGATGCGGTCAGGGGATCACGATGCCGTCCGGATCGACGTCGATCTCACCGGCCACGATGACCGGCTCGGGCAACGTACGGCCGATCTCGGCGACGCGCATGCCGAAGCCGGGCCCCCGGAGTGACGCGAGGCCGACGCGTCCCTGTCGCCTTCGATAGATGTCGGGGTGTATGCGAGCTTCCGCCGCCGATGCCTCGGGATAGAACTGCATGGCGTTGGTCTCGACACCCGCGAGTGTGCCGGCATGCGACGCCAATCGCAGGTGTGGGATCGCCGCGAGCATGGGATTGGTCAGGTCCTGCACCATGATGTCCATGCCATGGGCACGGGCCCATGCGAGGGAGACGATAGCCCCGGTCTGAGTCTTGCAGGTCTTGAGGGCGACACCGTTCCATCCCAGCCGCCGTCCTTCGCGGACGTGTCGCCAGTCGTGGGCGCTCTCGTCGAGGAAGAGCCGCGTGCGGGACGACAGGGCATGCACGTCGATCGGATGGGCCGTCAGGTCGTAGGGGAATGGCTGCTCCACGTAGAGGAGTCTTTCGAGAACGGCCGGCGATTTGGTCGCCAGTTGGTCGAGCGCCATGAGGACGTAGGCCGGGTCCTCGACGGTGCAGTTGAAGTCCGCGCAGAATCGTCGAACCCCGAGGGCCATGCCGGCTTCGCCGACGGCCATCAGCCTGGCGACGTCCCAGTCGAGATCGGTGCCACGCAGTTTCACCTTCAGCGACGTGAGGCCATCTCGTACGATCCAGTCGATCAGTGTGACGGGGTGGCCGTCGTCCGGTTCGACGCCGGTGCGGTCGGCATCACCGATCGGATCGAGTCCGCCCACGAGATGCCAGGCCGGCATCTCAATCGCCGGGTGTGACGCGAGATAATCCCGTGGATACCTGCCACGAAAGAGTCGTTCTTCCTCGGCGGTGCCGCCGGAACGCATGTAAAAGTCGGCGAGGTCGCGCGAGAGATGTTCGCGGCCGTACGTGTCATAGAGGTCGATATCGTTCACGACGCCGAATGCGTCGTGAACGGCTAGGTCGACGGCGCTCGATGCAACGAGCGCAGCCAACTCGGGTACGTCGCCGGATGCAGCGGTGCCCGCCTCGGCCGCGAGACCGGCGAGCAGCGCGTGCCGGAAGTCGTCGCCAATCTCCATGGCGTGTCCTCTGGCGTCGAAGCCTGCGATCTCCCTGACACAGGCGAGCCCGAGTTTTTCAATCGCAGCATGCCGTGCCTCGTAGGACGTCGTTGCCGGCCACGACCATGGAACGCTCAACGGCGTTTCGCCCCATCCGATCGCCCCGGCACCCCGACGGTTTCGGACCGCGACGGCGACCCGCAGGCAGGTGACTGAATCTGCCACCTGCGCGCCGAATTTGAGCGGTACCCGCATCCGAACCGGGAGAAGAAAGCCCATCGCGCCGACAACCACCACATCGCTGGGATGGGAGGAGTTCGAAGTGGGCACGAAGTGAGTCCCCTTCTTCAATCCCGACCTTCGGAACTGGTTGACCGCCTGCCGAGATCGGCGAGCTTCTCGGCGGCCGATCGCTCGGCGGCTTCGAGAATCCCGTCGAGGGAGACGGCCGCCCCGCCCCGGCGGCGACTCTCGTCGGCCGCCTCCATGAAGGCGAACAACTCGATCGTCTCGTGTTCGTCGACGGGGGGCTTCCGGGTGGCGAAGAACTTCACGATCTCCACCACGAGTGGTCGGTACCCGTCGAACCCGCCGACTGGAAGAATCGCCTCGGTGCCGTAGGCTGTCCCGCCGAAACCGCTTTTTCCCTTTCGGATCCCGCGGAACGTGCCGACGCGCCCGCCGTCCCAGCTGCCCGTCACGAGATCACCATCGGCCGAACCCGCGCGTGTGACGGAGCGGCATCCAATTCCCATGACCGTATAGAGCGCCTCGCAACCGTGGATGCCATACCAGAACAGATCCGGGTGGGTCGGTTCGAGCGAGCAGGGACTGTAGGTGTCACAGCCGACCACCTCGCCGATCGAGCCGCTCCTGACGGCCTGCGTGTTGGACGAGAATCGGAGCGCGGACGACGAGAAGACGGGTGTCGTATGTTCGCGAGCGAGCCGAAAGATGGCGATCACCTCGGCCAACGTGCCCCCCATGGGCTTGTCGATGAAGATCGGCTTGCCAGCCGCGAGCACGGGGGCAGCCTGCCGCAGGTGCACCCGGCCGTCGTTCGACTCGATGAGCACGCAATCAACTTTGGTGATGAGCGACTCGATCGAGTCGACGATCTCGACATCGAGTGCCTTGACGGCATCGATGTAGCCCGGCACGCGAGAAACACTCGACGCGATGTCGTCGCTGCCTTTCGGGTATGCCGCGACCACCCGTGCCCCCTCGACATGCTGTGGATCGTCGGTGGCGTTGAGCAGTTTCGCGAAGGCTGGGGCATGCGAAGTGTCGAGGCCGATGATGCCCACACGGATCGGGTTGGTTTCGTCGGCATGGCCGTCACGGCTCATACCCCATGCCAACGCGATCAGACAGACAGCCAGAGGCGTGATATTCCACGAGCCACCCGGAACCACAAACAGTCCGATCATCGTCTCACCCCCTGATCGTCCAGCCATCGCGATACTCGCGGCCCCAGAGCGCCTCTGCCGCGGGATTGTCCAGAATATGGCCGTCGTCGGCCCGTGTGGCGATGGCACCGCCCGTCTGCCAGGCGATAGATCCGAGATGGCACAGGAGTGTGCTGCGATGGGCCTCCACGATGTCGGCATTCGGCACACCGCCGCCAATCACGCAGTCGATGAAATTCGCCACGTGGCTCCGATCGCCCGCATCCGCCGACCGTTCCTCGACCACGGTTCCCTTCCCGTCGAGCCGCTTCCATCCTCCACCCCCGCCCACGAGCAGCGAGCCGTCACTGCCCACGAACCAAATGCCGAAACCTGAGCCGTCGATCCCCGATGGGACGCAACTGAGTCCCTCCCAGGTGATCATTTTCTTGTCGGCAAAGGTGTACGAGACGCTCATCGTGTCGGGCGTCTCCTGATCGTCGTCGAAGTGAAACCTTCCTCCGGTTGCGGCGACCCGGGTCGGGAAATCGACCCCCAGGCCCCAGCGCGCCACGTCGAGCGCATGAACACCATTGTTGCCCAGTTCGCCGTTGCCCCAGTGCCAATGCCAGTGCCAGTTGTAGTGGACGATGTTTTCCTTGAACGGCCGCTCGGGAGCGGGGCCCTGCCAAAGCGTCCAGTCGAGCCACGCGGGCGGTTGCGTGGCCGACTTGCGGCCGATCGAGCCGCGACGGGCTGCATACCAGGTGCGGGCCAATCGCACGTCTCCGATGCCGCCCGAGCGGACCAGTTCGATTCCCTCTCGAATAGCCGGCCAGCTGCGTCGCTGCGACCCCATCGTCACCACACGATGATTGTCGCGGGCCGCGGCGATTGCCAGTTCTCCTTCCTCGGCCGTGTGGCTGCAGGGCTTCTCGACGTAGACGTGTTTCCCGGCTCGACAGCCCAGAATCGTGGCCGGTGCGTGCCAGTGGTTCGGTGCCGCCACCACCAGCACGTCGCTCGAGCGGTCGTCGAGCACCCGCCGGATATCCCCCTCAACCCTGGGCGTGCACCCGGTCTTTCCGAGCGACTCGGCGAGCGGACCGGCCACCCGGTTGTCCACGTCGCAGAGCACCGTGATCGCCGCCCGCGGGTCGGCGGCAAAGCCCCGGGCGAGGGCCGCCCCACGGCCATTGACCCCCATCACCGC
>JBJTBB010000109.1:0-10992 GCA_046091125.1 Planctomycetaceae bacterium | reverse complement strand
CAGGTGCATGCGGCTCTTCCCCACCCGGAGGCCGCTGTGCCAGCGAGGCTCGCGCCCGGAGTCTTAGAAGTGGCGGCACTACCGTCCTTTCCCCGCATCCTCGACCATAACGGTCAACCGCTGACCACACTCGCTGGTCGCGGCTTCACCGGCATTCGCTGCCGCGAGCCCGCTTCGGCCGACCTGTGGGCCGAAGCCCGCCGGACTGGCATGTGGATCATCTGCCCGCCACCTCGCCTGCCAGCCATCGATCCCGGGGAACCAGAGTCACTTCCCGCCTTTTCACCGAGTTGGGACAGGGTTCTGTCCTGGGACATGGGAACGGGACTCTGTGGCGATGATCTCGGCAACCTGGCCGAAACAGGTCGGAAAGTTCGGGCGTGTGACTTCCGTCCCGGCAGGCCGTTGGCGGCTGCCGCCGACTCGGCCATTAGGGAACTGTCGCGGCATCTCGATCTCATCGTTGCTCGCCGAACCGTGCTGGGAACGAGCATGGAGTTGGAGGACTATGTCGAGTGGCTGAGGCAGCGGCCCCGGCTGGCCCGTCCAGGAACTCCGATGCTCGCCGTGATCGGGACGGAGTATGACGCGACGGTGACCTTGCAGATCAGGCGGCTCGCGGGCCAAACCGTCATGCCTGTGATCGATCCGGAGAGCATGGTGCTGACCTCGCTTGCCGCCGTGACGGCCGGGGCGAGAGGAATCGTCTTCGCGAGCACCTCTCGCCTGGATGCCACGGATCAAGCCACCACCCTACGGGCACTGGCCTGTCGGGAAACCAATCTCCAGCTTTCAGCGATCGAACCATGGGCTGCGAGTGGCCGATTCGCTTCGGTCGCTGAGTCGAGCGATCCGGAAGTTCGCGCGGTGGTCATCGAGTCGGCCAGGACTCGGATCGTCGTGGCCAGTCGGATCGTTCAGGGGAGTCAAATCGTCGCCCGCCGTTATCACGGGGACACGCCAAGGGATGGAGAAGCGTTGACACTCGTCGTGCCGGGTGTTCCCGAGCCCCATCGCGCCTGGGAGGTGACGCCTCTGGGATTGCGTCCACTCAAACAGAAAAGAGTGACAGGGGGCTCGTCCCTCACGCTCGAGGACTTTCACAGTCGTGGATACATTCTGATGAGTGGGGATCCAGCCGTTACGGGCGACATGCAGCGTCGCATTCAACAGGCGTCCAGGGTGGCCACGGAGTCACTTGCGGCACTCGCCACCCGCTCCGTTGCAGACGCGACCCATAGGGTCTCCATGCTCCCGCCGAAGGCCCTCGGCGTGTTGCCTGTTGCCTCGATGCTCGCTGACGCCCAGGCTGCGCTTGCCGAGGGACTCGCCACTGTGATGACCGACCCACCGACGTCGATCCGGCGGCTCAGACGGGCCGATTCGGTTGCCGGACAGATCGGCCGGCTGTCATGGGAACGAGGTGTGATGGCAACTGGCTCATTCGTCTCCGACGCCTTGGCCGCGAGCATCGCGACGCTGCCGGAGCACTGGACCTTCGTCGACGCGTCGGCGGCGGCGGTGCCGGGAACCGAGATGCTCAAGAGTGGCTACATGGACCGTCTCGAGGACTTGGATGGGGCGGGGTGGCGGCACTTGGCGCATACCGACTCCTCGATCCGCACGGCTGTCACGGTCAGCCGGGAAGGTGCGGCCTCGGGAACGGGATATGTGAGGATGGTCGCCCGAGCTTCTGGCGAGCCACCGGTCGTCGTGGAATCGCCGCCCGTCTGGATCACGACCCCGGACGTGAAAGTTCCCGCCGGAAAACTCGTGCGGATCGAGGCCGACGTGCACGTGCCGACGACCATCGAGGGCAGCGTTGACGGGCTACTGGTTTTCGACTCGTTCGGGGGGTCTGCGTTGGCCGAGCGCGTGGGGCGAACGGACGGCTGGCGACGGCTCGTACTCTACCGCATCGCGCCCGGTGACTCGTCGACAACAGCACCCTTCGCCGTGACATTCGCCCTCACCGGACTTGGAGAGGCCCGTTTGGATGCAGTTTCCATCCGCGTGCTCGAGAAGGGATTGTCGTCGCAGATCACGACAAGCCAGCAGAGCACGTATCCCATCCACGTCGGAGGCCAGAAGTCCGATGGGATTGGTGGGGTGGATCGCCCGACGACAACACCTCGGGAATCGACAATCGCGGCCCCTCAGTCGGTTCCAAACCGAGAGGTCCCATCCGGGCCGAATCTCTGGCCCGATCTGCAGTTGAAATGGCCAGGCGTCTCACCGCTGGGAAACGCGGGTGCACCACCTCCTGGGCCGGGCGGTGGCCGTCTGGATCCTTTCAAGCGAAGCCGAATGAGTTCGGAGTAAACGCACACCGAACCGCGCAATCAGGCCGCGCGCAAGGCTTTGTCGAACTCGACCCAATCGGCGACACGGAGCGAATCTGTGGCGATCCCGACCGGCATGGGATCGATCGCGACAGTCTTCCAACCCGCTCGGCGGGCCGCATCCAGTTCGCCCGAAGCGTAACCGACGAACACCAGCGAGTTGGTCTCGGCCTGCCATTCCGCGGCGATACCGTCGAGGATGCACGCGAGATCGATGTTTCCAACCGGTACGACCCTTACGATTTCGAACCGAGATTCCAATCCGAGTCGACGGAGTATCAGGCGAATCCGGTGTGTCTCATCGCTCGCCATCGAGGATGAAGTCTCAACGGTTGCCGAAGCATCGCGGCCCAGCGCCCCGAGTCTGACGCCGTCGTTCGCGAGCGCCGCGAGCACTCGCTGCGAGGCGGGAAATGGTCGGACGCGTTCATTGTCTCCGAAGAGGAATGAAGCACGGGAGATTTCGCAGGCTGCGGATCGAGGCAGGCCCAGCCGTTCCAGCCATTCGGTGGCCTGACGCATCGCAGCGACTGGATCTTGGAGGGCAGTTCGATCGGGGGTGACTGTCGCGGTTGGCATCAGGAATTCCTGCCATGCCGCGCGGACGTCCTCGAGCGATACGTTCCAACCGACCCGCGCGAGACCGGCTTGGAGCCGGCGGTAGAAGCTGGAGGTGTCATAGAGGACGTTCTCGATCCCGCAGAGAATGCCCGTGATGCCATTCCGCGGGGCTCGACCTGAAACATCGGCTGAAGGACTGTCCGACGGGACTCTCACGCCGGCGGAGGAGGGCCCAGACGATCCATCATCGGCGGATGGATTTCGGACACCATCCCGCTGCGGTCGTTGTACGAATGCCCCGAGTCCCCTTCTGGGGGAAACCCGTTCAAGCAGTGCGCACGAGCCTTCGGTCGAATGTGGTCCGAGCATGGGTCGCGCGCCTCCAAGGCCTGCACCCTTTTCGCAGCAAGTCGCGAAATAGTTCTCGATAAAGATCGGCCGACGCAGCCCTGAAACTTTCTCCACTTCCCCCATCTTGCTTGACGGGATGCTTCGGTGATCGAGTGTCCCGAGCCGTGGTGTCTAAGCACTGAAGCCGCACCTGACAGAGTTCCAACAAAGAATCGTCGTCGAGCAGATTGAATTCCTCGGGGGTGATGAGTTGCCCGAATTCGAGGCGTATCCTGCCCGGCCCGGGAATGATCGAGCCCTTCGGCCAGCATTCCCACGCGCCGACGATCGCCACAGGCAGAATTGGCACACCCGAGCGGCGAGCGAGCACCGTGAACCCGGCCTTGAGACGGCCCAGGTTGCCATCGGCGGAACGGGTCCCCTCGGGAAAAACCATCACGGCAACACCTCGTTTGAGTGCCGCAATGACGGTCCTCATGGAGGAGACACCCGGCGAGTCGCGATCGATGGGGATCGCGCCGAGTGCCGTGATGATGGGGGCGAGGGGACCCTTGTAGAGCGAGCTTCGGGCGAGGCTGGCGAGCCGTCGGTCACATGCGAGCCCCAGAAGCAATGGATCCAGGTGGCTCTGGTGGCTTGAAAGAACGAGAAGTCCGCCGTGGCTGGGAGGGCGCTGGGCAAACCGATAACGGAAGCCGAGGACGCTCACGGCAAGCGTACGGCAGAGCAGCCACAAGAATCCATACAGAACCCGTCCGAATACCGACATGTCCCCGTCGCTGCCCTTGGTCGTGGCAGGCGATCGGGACGGCAACGGAACGGGTTGGTTCATCCTAAAAGCTGTCCAAACGGGAGCTGTGTGAGCCCGGTTGACGTTGAGCGACGAGTCGGGCGAGTCGGGCGACGACATCTTCCGCGGAAAGGCCATCGGTCACCACGAGAATGGCGTCGGCTGCCGGCTTAAGGGGCCCGGTGTGTCTGGCCGAGTCTGCTTCGTCACGACGGTCCTGGCTCTCGAGTACTTCCTCGAATGACACCGTGGTCCCTCGACGGGTCTGCTCCCTGTGCCGTCTCGAAGCGCGCTCGGAAGGGGATGCTGTGAGGAAGATCTTGAGCTCAGCCTCGGGGAAAACGACCGTTCCCTGATCACGTCCCTCGGTGACAAGATCGCTCAGTCGGCCGAGTCGTCTCTGGAGTTCCACCATGATTTCACGGACATCAGGCTGGTCGGCGACCAGCCGGGTTGCCTAGGTAACGACGGGTGTTCGAATTGCGGCCGTGACATCGATCCCGTCCGCCGTCACGCGAGCCCCATCGACTGCAATGGAAAGGCGACTCGCCAAGGATGAAAGTTCCTGGGCGTTGTCGAGGTCGATGCCTCGTTCGAGTGCCGCCCATGCGACGGCCCGGTACATCGCCCCCGTGTCCAGAGAACTCCAGCCCAGGAGTTCGGCAAGACCACGGGCCACCGTGCTCTTCCCTGCACCCGCCGGGCCGTCGATCGTGACGATCATCCCGCGGTCTCCGGGGGGGCCTGCGATGGCTTTTCGAGGTCTCCTTGATCGACAGCCTTCCAGCGCAATTCCGCCATCAACCACTCGTGCCGTTCGAGCGGAATCATCACCCCGGTCGACTCGACGGCGAGCGGACGGAGTCTGCGGCCGACCGCATCGATCGCATATGCCGTCTCGACGGGTAAAGCGGAGGAAAGAGTTACCCGAGCGGCTGCGGCTCCGGTCGCCAGCACACCCAACCGCAATCCAACGGTGCGTCCACCTTCAACAATGGGATCGCATCCTGTAAGTCTCCCGGGAGGATCGACGGCAAGCGGCTGACCTGAGGATGTGTGATCTTCCAGTGGGATCTCTCCGCAGATGAGACTCGCTGCGGTTTCCCATGGTCGTTCGATCCCCAGCCCGATGGCAAGCCTCCGTCGACAGGCTTTCCCACCCGGAGCGATGAGGATCGTATCGAGCATGTGCGGACTCGATCGCACATGCCACGGAAGCCCGAGCGGGAGGATCGTCACACCGCCTTTGTCCTCCGGCGTCCAACGTGAGCGATCAGACGCTCTGCCATCGCCGGCTCGCAATTCCATGAAATACGGTGAGGAAAAGACAGTCCTTTCCGTTTCGACGGCCTGGGTGTGCAGACTCCGGAAAAGATCGAGAGAGTCATTCTCATTCCAGGCGAACCGACAGGCTGCGTAACGATCGAACCAGCCAGTCGCATCTCCATGGGAATCGACCGGCTGGATCATGTCCTCGAGTTCAATCTCAATGTCGACCTGCACGAGCGGTAGGTTTTCCGCCAGCGTGACGGACTGGACGAATCGGCCGAGGACATGTCCATCCGCATTGCAGAGCCGGCCCTTCGAAACTGCTGCGAGTTTCGTGCCGTCATCCCTTCGGGTGAAAAACTGACCGTCGGCGGCGGAGATGGGTTCAATCGAGTCCGCGGTCATGACGGCATAGTCGGATCGGTCGAGTGGATCCTCCCATTTCCCGAAAACCGGTCGGGTGGATCGGACTGACAGCCGCTGTGAAAGCCTGTTTGGCCGGTTCCTCCCGTTGCGGATCGCGACAATGCCGCCCGAGCGTGGATGAATTTCGATACGAATGCTGCCATTGTCGAGAGGGAGAACCTCTCCCGGCCGCCATTCCTTCCGCTTTGCAGACCACCATCGACGTTGTCGCGGGGCTCGTTTCAGTTGATCGTCGGGAGTCCTGCAGGCTATCTGCTCGGAGGAGGCTGCGAGAAACGAGGCGGAGATGGTGTCCGCGGATGACAAGCTGATCGAGTGAGATGCTCCTGCCCCAGGCAATGCTTCACGAAGCACTTCGAGACGTCGAGTGGCGGCTGACCGGAGGGAAGAAGCCGCTTGTTCAGTCGAAAGGATGGCGGACTCGAGCGGGGATTCGAGGTCGCCCCCGACGAGCTTTGGGAGTTCGTCAGGATAGCGGTCGGCGCCCAGGTCGAGCCTCGTGGCAGTGGCGGCCGTCCGTGGGAAGTTTTCGTGGCGCGGCAAGAAGCGACCAAAGACATCGGCCCAGGTCGCGATCCGACGGAAGTCACGGAACCATTCCGCGGTCGTGCCCGGATAGTGGGCGAATGGAAGAACCGCCGCGTGATCGTGATCCAGGATATCCCCAAGCGTGTCGTGCAGCGAGACGCCTGACGCTGCACTTTTCGCGTCGGTTGCAGAGCGCGCGAGCACCTCGACGGTTTTACCCTGAAGCGCATCCCATCGAACTCTCGAGCCCCCGGTGGGCGGCATTCGGGAACCATCGAATGACTGCCAGAGTGCGCCCGCGAATCCCAGAGAGGAAAGTACCTGGGGCAGCAGGGCCGATCTCGCACCAGATCGTCTTGCGAAGACCGTCGGAGCTGCACCGACGTGTCGTTGCCAGACTTCCAAGCCCCGATCGAACGATCCGCGTAACTCCTCGGCCGTCATGAGGCCGAGCGGGGTGTCGTCCCACATGCCTCCGCATCCCGAAGCCAGCCCGGCGTTGATCTGCCTTCCGATTTCCTTCAGTGTCTCGCTCGATCGGACCGCAAGTGCATCGAGCACCTTCCCGCTGGCCACAAATCCCGAGGGGAGCGATGCCGAAACCTCCTCGGTCAGGGCTGACGCACCGGTGGTTTCGGCGAGGAGAATGAGGTCGACGAGCCAGATGTCGACGGGATAGTAACGCTTGCGAACGGCTTCGAGCGATGCGAAACATTCCGCGAGAGACTTTCTGGCGGCCTCCTCCCGCCCCTCGACCGCCAGCCTCGCCGCCTCGACCGATCCTGCGGCGATCTCCGTCAGATCGAGTCCGACGGTCGTCCGCATCCTCCGGGCAAGAAGCTCCGACCACAACCAGGCCATTCCAAGCGCGTAAAAATCCTCCGTCAACGGAATCGGCTGGCGTCCGATCCGCGTCGCTTCGGGTGATTCCGTTTCGAGTGATTCAATTGATGCATCGACAATATCGGTCCGACTGCGAAGACGGCGGACGATCGATAGTCGTTCGGAGCGATAGAGTCCACTGATACCGGTTGCGGGAAAGCCGTTGCCGTGAAGGCGGTCATCGTGTGCCGCCGGGACGATGAACAATTTCTCCGGCGCCGGGTCGGGCGGACTATCGATGGAGGCCCAAGAGGGGATGCGCCCGAGTGTGGCCAACAGTCGCGGGTGCCACGCCGAGGACCATGCTGCCAGCAGATCCTCAGCCTCAACGCCGCTGCTCCAGGAGGGGAAGTCCTCGAGGGAATGGCAGGGAAATAGGACAGTGCATGCGGAGACTGACATAAATACCGCCAGTGTACTCGCCGTTTGACAGTCGAAAAAACAGGGCCCTACAGTGTGGGTGGGGGACTCAAAGTCGGAATCCGAGGGTAGACTCGCTGGAGTTCTGACAGGGTGCTCGAGACGGGGTTGGAAGCCGGTACATCACGAGTGGGATCATCATGGCTCGAAGCGGTTACGTGTGGGCGATTGACATAGGCCGGTGTGGCCTGAAAGCGCTTCGCTGCAGGTCGGGTGGCAGTCCGTTCCGAATCGTGGCCGAGGAGGCTGACTATATCGAGTATCCCATGATGCTCACTCAACCGGAGGCCGATGCGACGGAACTCGTCCGTCAGGCCCTCGAGGAGTTCATGGGGCGGCACGATGTTTCCGCCGACCGAGTCGCCGTGTCTGTTCCTGGTTCCTCGGGACTCGTCAAGTTCATCAAGCTCCCCCCGATCGAGACAAAGAAGGTCCCCGACATCGTTCGGTACGAGGCAAAGCAGCAGATCCCATTTCCACTCGAGCAGGTGATTTGGGATTGGCAGCGTCTCTCGGGAGATCCGGACGAATCTGGTTTTGTGTTCGACGCCGAGGTTGCGATTTTCGCGATGAAGCGGGAGCAGGTCTTTAAGGCCCTTGCGCCCCTCGAGCAGGCAGGAATCGAGGTTGACATCCTGCAGCTCACGCCGGTCGCGCTCGCAAATATGCTGATCTTCGACCAGCTCTCGTCGGCTCAGCAGGTGACAAAAGGCGACGAAAAATCGAACGAAGAGACGCCGAATGAACAGTCGGAGGAACAGGAAGCTGGACCGAAACCGAGCATTGTCTTGGTTTCGGTCGGCGTCGACTCCACTGACGTGGTCGTCACCAATGGATCCCGAATCTGGCAGAGGAGCATGCCGATCGGCGGCAATGCATTCACGCGCGCCCTGGTCGGTGGCATGAAGCTTACCTTCGCGAAGGCGGAGCACTTGAAGCGGAATGTCGTCAGGGCAGAGGATCCCAAGGCGGTTTTCAAGGCGATGAGGCCCGTCTTCAACGACTTCGCCTCCGAAATGCAACGGACGCTGAATTACTTTACGGCGACTGACCGCTCTGCCCGCATCGGCAAGGTGTGGATGGTTGGAGGCGCGACCAGTCTCAAGGGTTTGGGTGATTTTGTCGCGAAGCAACTGCAATTGGACGTCGAGGTGCTCGGTCAGTTTCGATGCCTCGAGGGGCCGGCCATCGGGACGACGGCGTTTCGGGAGAATAGAGTGGGTTTCGCCACGGCGTATGGACTCGCGGTTCAGGCGGTCGGCACGCCTGCCGTGCGGACGAATCTCATTCCCCCGACGATTCTCTTCGATCGTCTCGTCGATTCAAAAAAGCCGGTTGCCGCGATCGCACTTTTGGGGCTTCTGTTGGCGAGCGTCGTCGCGTTCGTTGCCGTCTTTTTGGCGTGGGGCACCTACTCGCCGAATCTTTATGCGAGCGCTTTCAGTCAGGTGGAAACGCTCACTGGCCAGTCAAAGCGACTCGTGGGCGGTGTCCAGCAGGAGACGCAGTCGAAGGACGAGGCGATTGGTGCTCAAAAAATGATCGTGAGCGTCTTCGATAGGCGATTTCAGGTGATCGACCTCTATCGCGCGATCGCGGCGGTTCTTCCTTCGGACGATCCGGAGAGTGTTCCAGACAATCCGGCTGATCGGAACGAACTCCACATCGACAGTGTCGATTGTGAATGGTTCGCCGATCTCTCGGAGTGGTTCACCGGGGTGAAGCCTCGGTGGCTCGAAACGCATCCCGATGAGGACGCGCTGTCCTCGAATGAACAAGGAGACCTGCAAGGGGGATCGCCGGCTGCGGCCGCGGGGACTCCCAACGATGCTGGCTCAGGGGCGGGTGTGGCGGCCAATGATCAGGTTCAAGCAAATCAGTCTGTGCCTGTGGCCGGTTCGACCGAAGAAGTGGTGGAGCCGCAGCCAGAAAAACAAAAGCCATCTGAGATGCCTGGCCCTACCGGAGATGGATGGGTGATTAAAATCGTCGGCCACCACTTTCACAACGAGCTTCACCATAAGCCACTCGAGGCCGCACAGTTCGTCCGAGCGACCGTGGTGAAGAAACTGATGGGAGAAGGAGAGGTGGTGCTGTCCGCCGGTCCGCTGAAGTCGACCAAAGTGCCCGTGAGTGAATTGGGCATCGGCTATCCGGTCATCGTAGAATCCTCTCCCGTGCGCGTGATCAGACTCAAGGGAATGGGCTCTGTCCCAGCATCCCAGCCAAGTGCTGCCGGGCAGCCTTCGGGTCCTGCGCCCGGTTCGTCTGGCACGCGGTCAGAGGATGACGGGACGAGTGCCGATCTTGAGCTCCGTCGCTACGACTTCGTCCTGCAGTTCTCCTGGCAGCCACGCGTGCCCGGCATGGAAGAGTCAACGGATGAAAGTGCGGCATCCTCAACGAGGTAGACCATGCAGATCCCCGATTCCGTCCGGCAGATCGTCGAGCCGATCCTCAAACCTCATTTTTGGATTCTTGCGGCGATCGTTCCGCTTGTACTGCTTTCGTCGCTCTTCGCGGCGCAGGGGAGCCTGGTTGATCAGATACAAAAAAAACAGGCCGAGATTGATGGAAAAATGTCGGCAGTCCAGGGAGTCAGGAAGGAGCAGCCGCACCCGACCGATGCGTGGGTTTCAGCGATCCACGACGCGACGAACCTGATCCGACAAGACACGTTGTCCGTTTGGAAAGCGAGTTGGGAGAGACAGCAGCAATTATTTCGTTGGCCGGAAGCTCTTGGCGAAGACTTCGTGAGGCAGGCCTCGCGGCTCAAGTCGGACACCAATCTCTCGCGTCCGTTGCTTGAGCGGTATCAAAACGGCATCCGCGGGATCGTTCGAAAGATCCCTGAGGGCATGGGTGCTGAAGAACGCATGCTCAGCACGGGAGACGGGGGAGTAGTCCCCGGTGACGGGGGCATGGTCTTCGGCGGCGGAGGTGGGCCGATCGGTTTTGGACCAGGATCGGGACCTGCTGCGATGGCAGGAAACCCGCGTGCCGGTGAGCGTGGAGGCGACGGTGAGAAGCAGCGCGTTGTCGAATGGAGTGCCGCTGATCAGGTTCGTCTGTACCAGTCATTCGATTGGAAGCGTCCCCCCACCACCAAACAGGTCGTCGTGGCGCAGGAGGAGCTTTGGCTTTATTCGATGTTGTGTGGATGCATCGCGAAGGCTAACGCGGAATCTAGCGGTCAGTACAACGCAGCCATTCCCTTTGTTCAGGAACTCTCGGTTGGATATCCAGCCGCAGAAGATCGGCCATGGGGAGAGGGCGAGTCTCGCGTTCGTCGACCCGTAGCCGGCGCCGGCGGTGACGGACTGATGGGGGGCATGGGTGGCAGCATGGGTGGCAGCATGGGTGGCAGCATGGGTGGCAGCATGGGTGGCAGCATGGGTGGCATCATGGGTGTGATGGGGCCTG
>JBJTBB010000108.1:0-3243 GCA_046091125.1 Planctomycetaceae bacterium | reverse complement strand
CGTCCGGGTGATTGCGAAACTGAACTGCCGGACGATCGCCCCCGAGACACTGGTGGGGCGGGCCATTCGGCTTTACGACGCGGATGCCCTGTCGGACGACTTTCTGTCCACCAGCAAGGTCGAGCCGGACGGGACAGCGGGCAGGGCAGCGGCGATCTGGGCATGGGTGTCTTCGAGGGCCTTTAAAAGCGTGGCCTTCGAGGGATACAGGCTCGCGTCGCTGGATGGGGTCGAATTCCAGTCGAAGAGGGTTGGCCAGTCACTCGGGCAAACGGGTTTCAGGCCGATCATGGCGCCGAGCATGTCCGCCGTGCAGGCCAAGTGCCCGAGCACCCAAGCGTCATGATTCATTCCCGGGGCTGGCTGCAGGGCCATGCCGGCGTCGGATATGTCGGCCACGAGGCGTTGTGCGTAGCCGAGCTTCAGGGACGTCGTGTGAAGAAGGGGGTCGGTCATGCTGGTCTCCGGAAGTGAAATGCTTGGGGTCGTTCTACCCGCGTTCAAGATATTTGGCCGCGGGTGGGTCTTGGGCGGCCGAAAGCGATGAGCCACTCTTTTTGGACCCGACGCAGCCGCTTGATCGCCGCTTCGCGTTTCAGGGCCGCGGATTTGGACGGCTGCTGTTCTGTGTAGGCCAGCGTCACGGGGAGTCGGCTGCGGGTGTATCGTGACGCTTTTCCGGCGGCGTGGGCCTTGAGCCGCCTGTCGAGGTCATTCGTGATGCCCGTGTAGAGCGAGCCGTCACGACATCGCAGCAGATATACCAGCCAGCGGGAGGCGGTGCGGCGAGGGGTAGGCATGCGGGCCGATCATGGCTACCAAGGTGCGCCGCTGAACAGGGCGTGGAGGGCGGCGAGAACTTCCGGCGACAGAGATTCAAGTCGATGCCGAGAGTCCTCCGAGAGCCCTTCCCACGCGGCGAGCCGACCGGATTCGGCTACAAAAGCCGGGATTTCAGCAGTTGCACACAAATGTGCACACTGCTTGCCGCCGGCATGCGTTTGGGCCGTGTAATCCGCGGTTTGTTCGAGTCCCTCTTCGCCCATTGCATGCAGGCACGTCGGCGGCGGTCATCGGGATTCCGAGGATGGCTGTGACGTCGATCCGTGGGGTTCATCCATCGGAGACGTCGCACACGGACGTTTTCACGAGCTGCTGCTTGGCCGAGCGAGGGAGTTGCTTGATCGCAGCCTCCCGCCGAAGCGCGCTCGACCGATCCGGCTTCACTTCCGAGTACACGAGCCTCACGGGCAGCCTGCTCCGTGTGTAGCGGGAAGCTCTTCCTGACGCATGGGCCTTCAGTCGCCTTCCAACATCCAGGGTGATTCCCGTGTAGAGCGAACCATCTCGACACCGCAGCAGATAGACGAACCATGGGGAACGGTCTGTGCACGGCATGGCAACGATCCGGGGGCGCGCCGCTGACTTGCAGGCTCAACGCGGTCGTCCAGCGGGCAGGACGGCCGTCTGCATCGGCGGACGGACTTCGCAGGGATGGAATGCGGCCCAGACCGGATTGTGGTCCGACACCTCCAACGCATGATCGAGTGGCAGTCCATAGGCTGATTGCATGTCGAAGACGCCCCAGTGCCCGAGATACTCGCTCGTCGCGGGCAAGGCAAACACGAGGTTGTCATACGTTTTCGTGCGACGCGTGTTGGTCGTCACGCCCGACACCGCCCAAGTGATGTCGGGTGATCGCTTGAAGCTCTTGAATTCGGGTGGACCCGCGTTGAAATCGCCGAGCAGGATCACATCGTCCTCGTCGGGCCTTGCCGATCGCATCGCAGCGAACACGTCGGCAAGCGCCTCGAGTTCCTGCGGAACCTCGTCGGGATCGGTGTGCGTGTCGACGAGCCAAAAGCTGAAGGCCATCGAGGCGGGATTCACCAGCGTCCGAAACCTCGCAATCATCGGCGGACGGTGAAGCCGGTCGGTTGGGTCGGCGACGATACCAAGGGATTGAGGATCGACCTCGATCCGGGTCGTATCGTAGATGAACGAATACTGCTCCTTGCTCGACGTGCGGCCCTGTCGAGGTCCGATGACATGGTGGTAACGGCTTCCATCGGCATTCACGGCAGCCACGAACGTGGGAACGATCGAGTCGGATTTGGCCCGCACCTCCTGGATCGCCACGACGTCGAAATTTCGAACGACGCGAGTGAGGATGTCCACCACGTGCGCCTTTGCCATCTTCGATTCACCGAAGACCTGGATATTGAAACTGGCAATGAGAATCGCATCCCACGGTTTGGCCTGTGGCGCCGCATCGGCCTGTGTCACCAGACAGACGCCCGCCGTAACCGTGAGCCACAGGAGCGACCGCAGTCGGATGGGTTGTTGTGACATGGACGACGCCAGGCGGCCCGGTTGATCGGAGCGTTTCCAACCGCCCCGAGTTGCCATATCGGCCAACCAGCCGCCTCAGGCCGCGTCGATCGCGGCAAGCGCCTCACGGGCGAGCCTCGCCAGCCTCGGCTGCGACTCGCCGGCGGCTTGCTCGAGGATCGCCCTCGCCCCGGCCGCAGCCGGACCGATTTGCCCAAGTGCCCAGGCCGCCCGCTCACGAACGGCTCTGTCGGCAGAAGATCCCACGCAGTCGGCAAGCTTTGCCACGGCGGGCGCTGCAGCCTGTGGAACCCGCCCCAAAAGCGTGATGGCCCAAAAAGTGGCAAGCGTCACACCCGAGCCGATGATTGTCACGAGGATCGGCACATCCTCGACGGGTGGCTGTTCGATCCCCTCGAGAGCCGCAACCGACCAATCCCTCACGCGATCATCATGGTCGGCACAGGCCCGTACGAGTGTCACGGCCGCCCCGGCGGCAGCCGTTCCCATCTGGCAGAGTTTTTCGGCGGCCGCCGCCCGCTCGTCTGGTCCACCACGTTCGAGCAGTCGGATGAGACCACCAACCTCTCCATCTCGGTCATCGGACTTGGAAATCCCGCCCATTCTTCGACTCCTTCGAGGCGGATGGCCCTGCAGATACGATCCGGCTTGGTGACCACGTGCGTTTGCGAGACCATCTTGTATCGTCCATCGACCAGTCATCCCTCGCCACGAGTTTCCCGCTATGCGTCGCACCATCCATCTCGTGTTCTTCATGACAGCTCTTGGCTTTGCGAACGCCGGCCTCGCGGAGGATCTGCCTTCCTTCGCCCTGGCGGGCAGCCGGCTCGAACGCATCTGGTCCGACGGCGAATTCACGGAGGGACCGGCTGCCGCAGCCGACGGGTCGAG
>JBJTBB010000107.1:0-3182 GCA_046091125.1 Planctomycetaceae bacterium | reverse complement strand
GTGCATCACCTCCCCGATTGGACGGGCCTGCGCACCTTCTGGCAGCACTTCGTCAGTAGGCGTCGGGACAACCGCGACGACTCGTTGCTCAGCGCGATCGCGAGGGCTTTCGACGACGGCGGAGTGCGAATCTGCCCGGCCACCGATTTCGCGCCCGAGCTTCTGGCGGCGGGTGGAGTGCTGGCCGGTCGCGTTCCCTCGACGTCACAGTGGGCGAACATCCGCTTCGGATGGACGCTCGCGAAGGAACTCGGGAGACACGACATCGGCCAGACCGTCGTGGTACACAATCGCGCACCCGTCGCGCTCGAGGCGATCGAGGGGACGGACGAGTGCATTCGGCGGGCCGGCCGACTGTGTCCACAAGGGGGCATGGTGGTCGTGAAGGTCGCCAAGCCCAGACAGGATCTGCGGTTCGACATGCCGACGATCGGCCTCGGCACGCTGCAGAGCCTGAAGGCGGCAGGGGCCGGCGTCCTCGTGATCGAGGCGGGTCGAACGATCCTCGTCGATGCTCCCGAACTGCTGGCATTCGCCGAGCGCAGCGGCCTCACGATCGCCAGCTGCCACGACGCCGCGGGCTCACCCGAGTTGCCGCAGTGCCGCTCCGACGCGGCTTGAACGAGCAGGGCGGTATACTCGGCGTCCATGCGGTCGTGCACGCCACTCCTCCGGGCTGGGTTTCATCGTGCCATGAGGTCGTCGATGGGGCGTCATCGGTGCCGTTGTCTTGCGGGAGCGACGGTGCTCTTCCTGGCGTCGTGTGCGGTCGGTGCCGTCGTGGCGTCGGGCCGGGAGCCGCCGCTGGCGATCGACCTGGCGATCGATGCGTCCGTTGTGATTCCACCGGCGGCCACGCACTACAAGGGGCGGGAGATCGCCCAGACGATGCACTATACCGGTGCCCCCTGGCTCGTGCGGGAAAGCCGCCAGCGCGAAGAAGACTGCCGTCTCCTGCTCGAAGCCCTCGACATTCGTGAGGGGCAGGCTGTCTGCGACTTGGGTTGCGGAAATGGGTTCTACACCCTGGAGATCGCAAGGCGCGTCGGACCGCGGGGGAGGGTCTATGCCTGTGACATCCAGGTGGAAATGCTTCGGATGCTGGTGGAGACGGCTGCCACGGCGAACCTGTCGAATATCCGGCCGGTGCTCGGTACCGTGGTTGATCCGAGACTCCCTGCCGAATCGGTCGACCTCATCCTGTGCGTCGATGTCTATCACGAGTTTTCCCATCCGGAGGCCATGCTCGAACGCATCCATCAAAGCCTTCGGCCGGGTGGCCGGCTCGTGCTCGCCGAATTCCGCGGCGAGGATCCGGGCGTGCCCATCAAGCCGCTGCACAAGATGACCAAACGGCAGATCCGCCAGGAGTTGGAGCCAGCGGGTTTCCGTGTCGTCCGTGAATTCGACGGCCTCCCCTGGCAGCACCTCGTGTTTCTCGAGGCCGATCGGCCGCAGGAGCGCTGATCTCGGTCGTGCTGCGTCGCCGTGAGGGTTCCGGCACGCTGCGGAGACTCACTTCGGGCGACCCGAGTCGTCGGTCGCATGCCAGTCTAGGGAAGGCGGCAGGTTCCCTCTTCGCAGCGTCCGGCGATCCGGAAGCGATTGCGCGCCACCCAGGCATAGAGTCGTCGCCAGATGGGCATCGTTCCTGGAATGTGCAGCAGAACGGCCAGCGGCCAGAGAAGCACGAGCTTCCGGGACAGGTATCGAATGGCCGCCGCCCCTCCACGGGCGTTGCCTAGACGGTCGACGACATACATTTCACGGAGCAGGGACTCGTGGGGGATCTCCGGAAAATCCCGGGCCACTTCAGGGTCGTGCAGTGATCGGAAGACCATGCCGCGGCCCATGTCGAGTCTTCGTAGGGCGGCGATCTGACCGCGACAAAAGCGACAACTGCCGTCGAAGAGAACGGTGACCCGGTCAGGGTGGAGGGCGGTTTGAATCACGGCCGGTCTCCATTCGAGGCGGAAACGCACCGGCCGCATGACCGGCCGACCGCCCACAATGGATCCACTCCGCCTCGCGCCTGCGGTCCTTCTACAGCGTGAGCTTTCTGGGAAACGACACGAAGTGCAACACGGTGATCGCGCCCGCGGAGATCAGACTCCATGGAACCCAGTCGGGGGTCGTCACGCTGCTGCCGGAGCCCTGACCGTCCGGAGGCAGGATGACGGCCGAATCGATCAAAAGCAGCTCCACCCCGAGGATGCAGGCGAAGATGCCAGTCGCCAGAAACATGCTTTTCCACATGAGCGATCGCCTGCTCCACCCCCGTTCGAACCACGATCCGACCTGGGAACACTGCGGTTCGGCGTCGGGACTCAGCCTGTCGCTTCATCGGCGGACGGCGGTTTGGGCGTGAGGGGAATGGTCGGAGAGGCGGGCTGTGAGCCGTGTGACGGTCGCGCGGCCCCCCACGATCCGTTGCCGATGGTCAGACCGTCGCCGGACGGGGCTGCCGGGGATCGGGGGGTCGTCGGGGATCTCTCCCCGGCGGTGCCGGGAACAATCTGGGGACTCTCCATGGCAGCCTCGACGATGTCGCGCAACTCGCTGCCGTCGATAACCTCCGATTCGATAAGCCGGCGGGAAACGGCCTCGAGGGCCTGCCGCCTGGATTCCAGGATCCGCCGCACCCGTTCGATCGCGGCGTCCATGATGCGGCTGACCTCTTGATCGATCTCCCGGGCGGTCTGTTCGCTGTGGGTCCTCGAGGACGAGAGGTCGACCCCTGCACTGGCTAGGAACGGCGACCGTGGATTCTCCCGATAGGTGACTCGCCCCAGCCGGCTCATGCCGTAATCCATCACCATCGCCCGCGCGATCTCGCTTGCCCGTTCAAGGTCGTTTTGTGCGCCCGTTGAAACGTCGGCATAGACCATCTCCTCGGCAAGCGTGCCGGCCAGCAGGACCTCGATCCGACTTTCCAGTTCCGACTGGGTGAGCAGGTAGCGATCATCCTCGGGCCGCTGCATGGTGTAGCCCAGAGCCGCCAGGCCCCTGGGAATGATCGAAACCTTGTGGACGGGATCAGTGTTTGGCAGCGAGAAAGCCACGAGTGCATGGGCCGCCTCGTGGTAGGCGACCCTTCGCTTCTCCTCCTCGTGGATGACCCGTTTTTTCTTCTCGAGGCCAGCCGTGACCCGCTCCACGCCCTCGTTGAATTCATCCATCCC
>JBJTBB010000106.1:0-3062 GCA_046091125.1 Planctomycetaceae bacterium | reverse complement strand
CGGAACGCGGGATAACACTGTCCGCTCACCGCGGTCACCTCGCGCACCGGGCCGAATTCCCGGCGATTGATGAACTCGCGCGCCGCGACAAGAAACGGGAAAACGTGGTAGACGTAGGCGACTGCGGCCTGCCGCCCGGTGCGGTCCCGTGCCGCGATCAGTTCGGCGACCCCGTCGAGGGACGTGGAGAGAGGTTTCTCGCTGAGCACGTGCCGGCCGGCCGCGAGCGCCGCCCTCGCCAGCTGCACATGGGTGTGGGCCGGCGTGCAGATTACAACTGCCGCCAGGTCACCGCTGGCGATCGCCGCATGGGCATCGGCCGCCACCGGCACGCCGTACGTCGCCGCCATCCGCCCGCGGCTTCCCGCGTCGGCGTCGCACGCCGTCACACGCGCGCGACCTGTCCGGAGCAGGCAGCGCACGTGGCGCTCGCCGATGCCGCCGCAGCCGATGACGAGGAGGGAATGCTCAGGCATTGAACAAAGAAGTTGAGTCGAGGCTTGCCAGCGTTGTATACAATCGTATGCCATGGCCGGCATGAAGGGTGTCAATTCAGATGTGGCCTTCGATTACATCCGGAAACGCATTCTGAACGGCGAGTATCCTCCCGGCCGGGGGCTGGCGACCATCGCCTTGGCGGCGGAGATCGGCGTGAGCCGCACGCCGGTGCGGGATGCTCTCCGCCAGCTGGAGTCGGACGGGCTCGTCACCATCCAGCCGCGGCTCGGGGCCAGCGTGACCCGGCTGAGCCTGCAGGAATACCGCGAGTTGTGCGAACTCCGCCTGGCGCTGGAGAGCCATGCCGCGCGATTGGCCGCGATCAACCGCACCGACACGGACCTGTTTGAGAGCGGGCAGGCCGTCGAGTCCATGCGACGAATCACCAAGGCGATCGCGACCTCCGCGGACGAGAGCCGGCTGACGGCCGAGCTGGGGCGCGAGGATGTGCGGTTCCACGTGGCCATCATCAGCGCGGCAAAGAACGCCCTGATGAAGAAGGAGATTCTGCGGCTCCATCTGATCAACCGGGTGGTGCTGGCCCCTTCCCCGGGCTCCGACCCGGAGTCCGAGAGCAAGGCCGGGCGTGATGCGCACCGGCGTCGCGTGCTCCAGAGTCACGAGGCGATCTTTCGCGCCGTCGACCGGCAGGAGGCGAATGCCGCCCATGCCGCGATGGAGGAGCACATCCAGAACATCATCGACCGGAGCGTCAGGACGGTGGCAGGCGCGGAGGCCGGCCAAGCGGGCAAAGAGCTTTCGGAGGAAGAGTTGAGCTACTCGCTGTGAGAACCTAGCGCGCGAATCGCGCTCGTCGCTTTCGAAACCCCTGCCCACCCAAAGTTTGCGTACGAGTGTATACAATAAGCCCCGCCCCATGAAATCGCCTTCCTCCCGTCTGGTCGCGGTGCCGCCGTGCCGCCGCGTTTCCGCCCTCCTGCTGGCCTGGTGCTTGGCCGCCTTGACGAGTGCGACCGTGCGTTCGGCGGCGACAACACCGAAGGACGCTCCCTTGGACCTGGGGTCCCGGTGGGAGCTATTCGTCGATTCCTACCTTGTAGCCTCGACCCGCGGAGCAGCGTTGCGTTTGCACGAACCGCGGAAGGCCGAGGTCGTGCTCGTGCTCGACGCTCCCTGGGAGGGGCCGACCAGCGCGTATTTCTCCGTCCTCCGCGACGGCGACGTGATCCGGCTGTACTACCGGGGGTCGGTCGCGGGATCGGACCACTCGGACAACCAGGTGACCTGCGTGGCGGAGAGCCGCGACGGCATCCACTTCACCCGCCCCAGGCTCGGT
Organism: Planctomycetaceae bacterium; assembly: GCA_046091125.1. Lineage (GTDB taxonomy): Bacteria > Planctomycetota > Planctomycetia > Pirellulales > UBA1268 > UBA4655. The sequence continues at coordinate 1,267 of JBJTBB010000106.1, read as the reverse complement.
CTCGTCGAGGTCAATGGCTCCAAGGAAAACAACGTCGTGTGGCGGGGCGTGGAGTCGCACAACTTCGCCCCCTTCCTGGATCGCAACCCGAACTGCGCGCCGGACGCCCGCTACAAGGCGCTGGCCGGCCTGAAACAACCTGGGCGCAACTGGCACCTGGGGCAGACCCCGGGCGGCCTGTACGCCTTCGCCTCCGCCGACGGGGTCAATTGGCGCAAGCTCCGGTCTGAACCCGTCATGACCCAAGGGGCCTTCGACTCGCTCAACCTCGCCTTCTGGGATCCGGCCCGCAACCGCTACACGTGTTACAGCCGCATTTTCGAAAACAAGGTGCGCGCCGTGCAAAGCCTCCATTCGGCCGACTTCGTCGCGTGGAGCAGCCCGGTCGCGAATCGCTACGATTCGGGCGTGCCGCGCGAGCACTTCTACACCAGCGCCACGCTACCCTGTCCGGAGGCCGAACACCTGCTGGTGGCTTTTCCCATGCGCTTCGTGACGGACCGCAAGAAAGTGGCCGAGCACAAAGGTCCCGGCGTGTCCGATGCCGTCTTCATGTCGAGCCGTGATGGTGTTACTTGGGATCGTACCTTCCTGGAGGCCTGGGTGCGGCCGGGTCCGGACCAGAAGAACTGGACTGATCGCAACAACATGCCCGCGTGGGGGATCGTCGAGAGCGCGCCGGGCGAATGGTCCATGTACATTTCAGAGCATTACCGTTGGACGGACTGTCGGATCCGTCGGCTCGTGCTGCCGCGCCACCGGATCGCCGCGATGCAGGCGGGCGCGCGCGGCGGGGAATTCACGACCCGTCCGCTGGTCGTCAGTGGCGGCCGCTTGGTGCTCAACTACGCGACCTCCGCGGCCGGGTCGGTCCAGGTGGAAATCCAGGACACGGCGGGCCGGCCTCTGCCGGGGTTCGGCGCCGCCGATGCCCCGGTTCTGTACGGCGACGAGCTCGACGCCACGGTGCGTTGGAAGCAGGGCGTCGACCTTTCCGCCTTGCGTGGCAGGACCGTTCAGCTGCGCGTGCTGCTGAAGGATGCGGACCTGTTCGCGCTCCGGTTTGCGGAATGATCCACCCGTTTTACCCCGGATCCTCGAGCGTGGTTCACCGAGCGCCTCCGTCCCCCGCTGGAGTTGTAGCGACGACGGACCGAGACCTCGCCGCCGAGTTTTCCTGAGACCGCAGGCTTCTTTTTCAGAACTCAACCCCAACCTATACCCCACCTGCCCCTCATGCATCCCCGCCGATCCCGCTTGGCACTCG
>JBJTBB010000105.1:0-9106 GCA_046091125.1 Planctomycetaceae bacterium | reverse complement strand
CATCTTCATCGACGCGGCCTTCCCCAAGGACGTGCGGAGCAGTGCCCAGAGCCTGTTCAACCTGCTCGTGCTGGGCCTAGGCGACTTGGCCGCGAAGTGGCTCTTCATCCCGCTGCAGGGCCGGCTCACCACCGACAAGGTCGTCGATTACAAGACCCTGTTCCTCGTTCCCGCCCTCATGGCCCTGGCCGCCGCCTTCCTCCTGGCGATCGCCTTCTGGCCGCCGAAGTCGCTGACCACCGCCGGCGAAACAGAGGACGATCCTGAGACCGAACCACAGCTGGTGGCCTGAACGGCCGTTCCGCCGGGGAGCGTCGGCACCGCTCACGGGGCACGGACGTCTCGAGAGCCGGCGAATCGTGCCAACGGCACCGCGGCCGAGGGACCGAGCGGCATGGCAAAACCCACCGCCCTCCTCACGACCAATCTCGTGGCCACGGCCTTCATGACGGGACTGATCTGGTTCGTGCAGATCGTGCACTACCCGCTGATGGCCGGCTGGTCGCACGACGACTTCGGCCGCTGGGAAAACCTGCATCGTGGGCTGACGGAGCGGGTCGTGATTCCGGTGATGCTCGTTGAGGGTGTCACGGCGGTTCTGATCATCGCGAGGGGATCACGTGTGCGGCCGTGGCTAGGGTGGACGGGTCTCGCACTTCTCGTCGGCATCTGGGCCAGCACGTTTCTGATCCAGGTTCCCTGTCACCGGCTTCTCTCGGTCGGATGGGACGAGTCGGTGCACGCCCGATTGGTCGCGAGCAACTGGATCAGGACGCTGCTTTGGTCTGCCAGGCTCGGAATCGTCTTGGGGGCATTCAGCGGCTGGCGAATGCGACCGGATCCGTGAGGACGAACATGTGTCCGTGGTCGCTCGTGACGATCACGACGGTGTCATCCCAGCCGCCGTGCCGCTCGATCCAGTCCACGATCGCGGCGAAGGCTGCATCCCCACCGTGGATCGACCCGAGGCAGTTGTCGATGTTGTTGCCATGGGCGGCCCAGTCGACGTCCCCCGCCTCGACCATCAGCCAGAACGGCCCCCGGTCCGCCAGGAAATCGAGAGCGACGACGGCCATATCGGCGAGTGTTGGGTTTTCCTCGATGTCTTTCGCGGCATACGACAATGGTGGGCTGTACTTGCGTTTGAGGCCTTCGAGGGCCTGCCGCGTTTCCTCGGGGAGCACTACCGGATCAAATCGGCCGTCCGCGGTTTGAAACGGCAGATTGCCCTCAGGCGTCCCGAAAAACCCGAACAGCCGCTCGCCCGCCGGGGCGGCATGCCTGGCCGCCTCGGCGAGCACGTCACGCCCAGCGCTGCCGGGCGTGCGCGTGGCCATCCGGTAACGGCCGCCGTTCCCGGCATCGATCGTGGCAAGTGTCGACTCCGCCACGTATTTGTTTCCGGACTCAAAATTCGAGCCCTGATCGGCATCCTGCTGAACGTCGACGCCGAATCCGCAGCCCACCAGCAGGTCCATGCCTGGCAGAGGCTTGTCCCGATGGAAGGCCGATGGTGCTCCGACCAGGTCACGTGAGATGTCCTGATAGTCGTCTCGGCTGACGTTATTGGCGTAACTGCATGCGGGTGTTGCGTGGGACACCGGCACGCTCGTCACGGCGCCGACGGCAAAGCCACGTCGCTGCAGGAGACGCGCCACCGGCTCGAGCGGCCGGCCCTCGGGATCGACGTTGATCGCGTCGTTATAGGTCTTCCGGCCCGCGCAGAGTGATGTGGCCGAGGCGGCTGAGTCGGTGACGGCATGTGGGCACTCGCGGTCCCTTCCCATGAGGTAGCGGGGGGCTGCCGAGGGATCCCACGGCGTCGCACCTCCGAGGACAGGGTTGTAGCCCCCGGGCGTACGGCCGCCTGGATTGCGCACCGCCTGGGCGTCAACGTCCACCGTCGTGCCATCGTTGGCGGGGCTCGTCACGCAGAACCCGAAGTCGGTGACCGTGCCGCGATAGTCCTGAAAGGAGAGCCCGCTGCCGCGGCCAGCCTTGTAGTCGACGCGGCCGGTGCGGTGGACGGCGGCTGCACGGGTGAGCGTCCAGTCCATCCCGTCGAAGACGACCAGCACGATGCGCTTCTTCCCAAGATCTGCAGCCTCCACCTGCAGGCGATGGACGTCGGTCTGGTCGAAGTAATCGGCATGAGGAGCGAGTGTCTCATCGGGCAGTCGCCCGTAGAGCTCTCGAAGTCGGTCCGCGTCCCGATAAAGACTCCTTTCCCGTGCGACGGAGTCGAGTGAGATCCCGAAGCTGTAGACGGGAATCAGTCGATTGGAATGATTCGACCAGGAGACATGCCGATCCGGACGATCGCCCCAGTAACCCCAGGAAGCGACCCCATCGGTCTCCGCCTCCCGCTGGAGCCCAGCGATGGGATCAGCGTTCACGATCGATTCTGTCGTCTCGGCACCGATCCGCCCTACGAGCAGGCACGCGACGCAGGCCGACGTGATGACGCGTGCTCGCATGGCTACCGATTCCCGGGCGGGGAGCCGCCGATCCCAGCCGGGCGACGGCCGATCACGCGGGACGGTCGTCCCACATGGGTGCCCATAACGGGATGCGCGGAAACAGCATACCCGCGAATCGCACGGCGATTTGCGTGGAGGCGGACAGTCGCCCCGCCGCCGCCGCCTCGCACGGATCGCACTGATTCAGCAGGAGCCGCACGAGTTCCGAATCATCCAGCCGGAGGTAACTGCGGCCAACCCTTCCGGGCTGAAGCGTGGCCGTTCCCGTCGAAGCGTTGAAAACGACTGACCCACGAAAGGCGGCTGTTTCCAGACCCAATTCGATCGTTTCGCGGATGCCCGCACTGCCCAGTCGGGGGCCGATCGCGGAAACGACAGCCTCCAGAAGCGCGCGAGCGTCGAAAAGTTTCGCGACAAGCATCCGATCGGAACCGCCCGGGGCCGCATCCTGCCCGGTGACGGCGCGATGCAACGGATCGGCGATGCTCGACTCCAGCAGGATCTCCCGCCAGTCGCTTTCGATCGCTTCTCCGCAGACCCTCGCGAGGATCTCCCGCTCCAGTCCCGGGAACTCCGGGTCGGCGAGCAGTTCGAGGACTCGGTTGCCCGACTGCACGCAATAACCCACGATCCGCGCGGTGGTCTCATAGAGGTCGTAGCGGTCCTGGCCCACCAGGGCGACGAGGATGGAGTCGAAGGCCCCGCGGCTCACGAGCCAGCGCGAGTAGTTCTCCCCGCGGTCGCTCGGACCCACGAAGCTGGAGGCGTTCTGTCGGAAGATCCTGAGGATCGCCGGCAGCTCGACGTGCCGCCATTGCCGCATCGTGACCGGCTCGCCCGATCGCTGCGGCGAGTCGAGCAGACGCGCGAGGATCGACGCCGGTCGGCCACTGGTCGCCGTGTCGCGGCCGAGCACGCTCCAGCCCATCTCCTGGAACGAGGCCGGAGCCCGCGTACGGGTGATCGCGAAAGCCGAACGGATGTCTCGCATCCGTTCCTCGGCAGCCTCGACTAGTCGCCTCCCATGCCCCGCGCCCCGGCACTCCGGAAGAATGGCGATGCGATCCAGGATCGCCGCTCTGGCGATTCCCGCTCCCACGAAGATGTTCCGGGGATGGATTTCGGCGTGGCCGATGATCCGCCCTCCGAGACGGGCCACGAGTCGGTTCGCGGAGTCGTGATCGGGATGATCCACCGCCGCATGAAACTCGGATCGGGAAGGGGGGCTCGAAAGCACCTGGAGCAACTGGAGGATTTCGTGCTGATCTCCGGCTCGGGCCGGTGCGACACGGCACTCTCCTCGCATCCACGCAGGCTGTTCGAAGGGCTTATCCGGCATCTGCGGGACGTGAACCACGGGCTGACGGTCCGCCTTGCGACGGGTGAAAATCATCGCCGAGGGCCGAATCTCAACCGTCTCGATGGCCGTCTCGGAGTGTCGAGTGGCCCTGACTCGCGCCGCCTTGGAGGGTGGTGCCGCGGGAGTGACGGCCGTCTCGACGGAGGTCCGCTTCGAGTTGGCGGCACGTCGGCTGCCGGTCTTTCTGACCACAGTTACCGGGCGTGGCGCCTGCCGCTTGACCGTCGGGGTCCCTTGCGAACGCCTGCTTCGAGCGCGCTCCATGAGCCGTCCTCTCCCTGGGACTTCGATCCAATCCGTTGAATCGTCACAATAGGCAATCTTTTACTCGGATTCCAGTAGCAGGAAGTCTCGAAGCGTTCTTTCCGGGCAAAAACACCATGGGAATTCACGGCTTGCGAGGATTTTCTCGGCCCGAACTCGATGATCGAGAGGCTCAAGAAGGGCTCGGAGTCGTTCCATCTCCTGATCGAGAGCGTGTGCCAGACGCTCGTTGGCATCGTGGATTTCTTGTCGTCGCCTGCGGGAGAGTGCCGGCGTCGGGAACGTACCGATCCATTGCCATTTGTGGGCCACGAGGTCCTGAATGGCCGCCGGATGGGACTCGAGCGGAATGAGATGGCGTTCGGGATGGTACTTCATGTCCCGAAGGGTTCGCCGGACATGGGCCCGCTCGAGCGCCGCCGGGCGACTGTCATGGTCAGCGGCGGGATGGGGCAGTCGCAGCGTGCCGCTCACCACGGCGTAGCGGGGTGGGTCACAGCCGGTCAGGCGGCGGATGACATCATCGGTGATGCAGTCGTAGGCCGCCCCACCGATCCCGTGCACGAACACATCCGCCACCAGGAGCCGGGACATGAGAGTCGTCAGGATGGCCCGGGGACGCAGGCGGACGTCGTGCTCCTGCAGCCGGGACAGGGCGTCGACCCAGCGGGCCGGACCGGTTTGCGGTGAAATCGGCAGTTCCACCCGGGTCGTCCGCAGGTCGGAGAGCGTGAGCGTGCCGGCGGGACTGAGGTTCGCATAGACGCGTCTTCGTGAGGGCCTCTCCCTCGACCACATCCACCAAGGGATTTCGTACCAGGCACCACTCTCGTCGCCCGGTAGACAGGCCAGATCCGGCATCGGACGACCTCGACCGCGGACATGCCGGGCGGAACGGTAGTCGCCGAGGGAAGCGTTGATCGCGTCGTGCAGTTCCCGAAATCGAGAGAGATGCCAGCCGGTGAGCACCATCATCGTGGGCAGTTTCACCATCTCGCTTACCGGCAGTTCGAGTGTCGCCGTGCCCAGCCGTCCCTCGAGAGCGTGCCGGGCCTGGGCGATCGCCAGACCGAGCCGATGCGACTCCGAGGCTCTCTCGCGCACGACCGGCCACCAGCGGCGCAGGATCGGCTCGGGAACGATCGGCGCGAGTCGCTCGCCGCACCGCTCGGCAAAGGATTGAAAGCAGGAGTCGTCGACGATCGGCCGCTCCTCCCAGGCCGCCTCCGAGAGCGCTGACGGCCCCCGGGCGTCGAACGCCACGCGTACGAGCGATGCATCGTTGAAGTCGCCGACCGGCACGCCTATTTCGGGCGGTCCACAACGGTCGGTATCGACCACCAGGTTCACGGCCGTACCGCCCACGCGGCGAGCATAGGAGTCCAGTGCGAAATTCTTGAGCCACACGCCGGGATGGAAGAGATCGGGTTGATGGCCCCCCATCACGATCGGTCGCGCGATCCAATCGGCCACCTTCTCCGGCCGCTCGACCTCGCGGTAGCTCGAGGTGTATTCGGCCGCGACGGTCAGCAGCTCCCGGCGGGCGGCCGTGATCAACTCCCAGAGACGAAGGTCGCCGATCCGAGTATCGAAAGCCGCACGGAGCAGGCGGTTGTTGTCGACGAGCGGCTCGATCGCGTCGAGCGGCGGGTCGATCAGCCGCGCTCCGGACTGGACAGGGGCTCGGTGGGTGCTTCGAAACGCTGGCATGGGCCTTCGATGTCAGCGGCCTGCATGGCCCGCCCCAGCACGGAGCGGTAATGAGACAGTCGCGTGCCCGCATCGTCTAGAGCGGCCCCGAAACTCCTCGCCAAATCGAGGTAGACCAGCGGAACGGGCATCTCCACGATCCGCAGACCCGCCGCGGCCGCCTGGACCCAGACCTCCAGAGGCATCGCATAGCCGGTCTCTGTGACGTGCACGGATTCCAGTGCCCTTCGGGTGTAGGCCTTGAATCCGCAGAAGGCGTCGGTGAGCGAGAGACCCAGGCGGCGATTCAATTCGGCGGTGATGGTTTCGTTCACCCGTCGTCGTTCCAGGGGAGGGGTGACGCCGGTCGGTGACAGGGTTGGTTCCAGAAAGCGGCTGCCGCTGACGATGTCGGCCGCGACGGTCGGGTCTTTGGCGGCCTTCACGAACCGGGGAATGAGCCTCGGCTGGTGTTGCCCGTCGCAATCGATCGTGACCAGTCCGTCCCAGTCGCCGGCGAGCGTCTCGGCGAACGCGGTCGCGAGGGCGGCACCGTAGCCGCGGTTACTGGGGTGCCGCACGACGCGGGCCCGACCCGCGGGTGCTGCGGCCACGAATGCGACGAGTCGCTCGCTCGTGCCGTCGGTCGATCCATCATCCACGACCAGCACCCGATCGGCGTGTTCGAGCACTTCCCGTAAAACGTCCTCGACATGACCCACCTCGTTGAAGACCGGCAGCGCCGTCAGGTACATGCGAGCCCCTTTCCGGCCGCACCGACCCACGTGAGTGGGTCGGTGTCGGAGCGGCTTGCGAACACCAAGAGACCGGGTACGGCCTCTGCGAGCCGCCGGCCGAGTGTCCCCATGGAGAAGGACTCACTGGCGTGGTGTCCGATGGCCACTACCGATAGGCTTCCCGCGCGGGCCTCTTCCGCCGCATGCAGGCGGATCTCACCGGTCACGAGTGTTCGGCAACCGGCTGCGATGGCTTCTCCGACGAGGTCGCCTCCGCTGCCACAGACGATTCCCACCAGGCCTGCCGGCGACATCGTGCTGCCGACGATGGAGCTGCCGGGGATTCCAAGTCGAGTGGCAAGGATCGCCGCAACGTCCCCCACCGTCGTGCGCTCGGCCACCATGCCGAGCCTTCCCACTCCGCAGTCCGGCAGGCTGGACCACGGCCTGATCGGCCGAATGCACGACACCTCGAGGATGCGGGCGAGTTGGTCGTTGATCCCACCCGCCGCGGAATCCCAGGCGGTATGCGGGCTGTAGACGGCCACGCCTCCCGCGACGAGCGTCAGCAATGAACGCCCCGTCATGGTCGAAGGCGTGAGCCGGCCGATGGGGCGAAATGGAAGTGGATGATGCGTCACGACGAGGCCTGCCCGTTCGCGGACCGCCTCTTCGGCGACATCGGGCGTCAGGGTCAGACAGGTCATCACCCGTTCGATCGTGCGAGGGGCCGACTGACCGACGAGCAGGCCGACAGAATCCCATTCCGCCGCGAGCGATAGAGGAGCGATGGATTCCAGCGAGGTCAGAATGGTGTCGATCGAAGGCATCGGCGGGCCGCGCGAGTCGTGAAGGCTGGACGTGGGTGATCCCTGGAGGCCCTTAGACGGGCGCCCGTGACGGCCTGCCCGACGAACCGGCCATGAAAGTCATGCTACAGTGAAAAACCGTCCGCGGAGCCGCTTCGGGCGGCTTTTCACCCACCGATCAATTTTCTGCGGACCGTCCCTCGCCGCTTGGCTCGATGATTGACACCTCCCGCATCGCGGTGCCCACCATTCCGCTCTCCAGGCGGCTCCGCGTCGCCTTGGAGGCGGCCAGGCAGTTGGGGGTCGCAGGGGTCGAATTGAACGCCCGATCCGGTCTGACGCCCGACGACCTTTCACGGTCGGGCGCACGTCAGATTCGCAAATGGCTCGATGACTGCGGCCTCGCCGTGTCGGCCGTGGCCTTCCCGGTCAGAAGGGGTTTTGGGGAATCGGAGGACCTCGATCGCAGGGTGATGGCCACGCGCGAGGCGATGGGGCTTGCGCGGCAGCTCGGGTCGACCGTGATAGTGACTTATTCCGGTGAGATTTCGTCTGACCAGCAGGATCCATCCCGGCGGCTGATGATCGACGTGCTGCGGGATCTTGGACATCATGCCGACCACGTCGGCGTGCGGCTGGCTCTCGAGGCGGGTCGCAATGCGCCCGAGGCACTCCTGGGCCTGCTCTCCAACCTGCCGGAATCGGCGATCGGCTGCGATCTGGTGACCGGGGCGCTCGTGGTGCACGGGCATGATCCGGTCGAATCGGCCGCGATGCTCGGACCCAGTCTGGCCATGGTCCATCTCACCGACGCCGTGGCCGGTGCGTTCGCCGGTCGGGGCAGGGCGGCGGTACTCGGCGGCGGACAGGTCGATCTGGCGGGAGTACTCGCCACGCTCGAGGAGCGGGGCTACCGAGGCTGGATCGCCCTCGATCCGGTCGCAGCCGAGGCGGCCGTAGAGGAGCTCGCCGAAGCGGTGCGTTTCGTGCAACGGCTGTAAACCCTCGGCGACTGGTTGGATGCGGTTCGAATCCGATGGTAGATTCAAAGTCATGAGACTTTTTGGCGGGATCCGCCCGCTCGTGAACTGGATGGCGATCCTCTGCTACGTGCTCGTGGCGAGCGGCCTGCCGATCCCGCTTGGGAGCATGCGAGAGGAAGGGCGGAGTGGTCGCGGGGGCATGGTTGCCCAGCCGGATCGCCGGAAGGAACGATCGATTCCATACCCCTGCATGGATCGTCCATGTGGCTGCTCCACCGCCGAGCAGTGTTACACCAAGTGCTGTTGCCACTCGCCAGCGGAGCGGCTCGCGTGGGCCCGTGCCCGAGGGCTCGAGGGGGTGGTGGCCTCGCTCGTCGCGATGCGAACGGGTCAGTCGGCGGCCCAGAGTTGCTGTGAGTCGGGTGGCGAGGACGACACGTCCCGCTCGGAGTCACAGGCATCGTCGCAAGTCGCCGCGTCATCGGGAGCGGCTCGGTGCTGTGAAACAACGAGGACGAGTTCGAGTAAGAGTTCGAGTGCGACCATCGGTCCTTCGGCGTCCTGCTGCGATTCGGCGGCGATTCGGCCGGTGGCCGGTCTCGTTGAATCGCCCACCGATCCGGCCCGGTCAGGTACCCGGACAGTGACGCTACGAGCGATGCTTGCCTGTGGGGGAATCGTGGCGGAGTGGTTCGCGACAGGGGCGTGTCTGCCTCCGCCGCAGCCGGTGTCGGTGTCGACGCTCGCGATCTCCAGCGAGTCGTTTGTCCTGTTCGACGAGTCG
>JBJTBB010000104.1:0-3615 GCA_046091125.1 Planctomycetaceae bacterium | reverse complement strand
GATTGGGTACAGAGATTCTCCCGCCCCGCACCCCAGTGGACCTCGTGGCATCACTGCCACCGCGTCGCTCCTCGGAGGAACCGCCGGACTCAACCTTGTGAGCGGGTTTGTCGTCGGGAGTCGAAACCGGGCGATTGTCATCAGTCCGTTGGCCACTTCCCTGCCGGCTACCGGTCTGACTGGAACGACGGTGGCGTTCGAGCGACTCCTGGGCGCGATCCACGATCGGAGTCGTCTCGGTCGCGGTGGCAGCACCTGAGCCGACGGACGGTGAAGGACCAACGGCAGGAACGACCAATGGGGTGCGGACGCTCCCGGCGACCGGAGGACTTTGAGAGCCCGGTCGCTGAGACCCGATGGCAATCCGGCGCTTGATTGGAGAGCGATCCTCCGCGTCCTGCACCGGTTCTGTTGCTGGAGCACCGTGGGCTGCGGAATCACCGCGGGTCATGTCGGTCATTGAAGACGGGTCGATCGTCGAACCCACCGGCGGAGTGTCCATGGAAGATCCATCGAGGCCCTTTGGGGGACCATCATCGGGTTCGTTCGGCAACTCCAACGGCATCGTCACGGCGGACCGGCCTTGTCAGTGCGGGAAACAGGACTTGAACCTGCACGGTATTACTACCACCAGGCCCTCAACCTGGCGCGTCTGCCAATTCCGCCATTCCCGCAGAGTGAACTACCGCCCCCAGCCGGTTTGAATACCGTCCGGAGACACATGACTGCATTCTCCGACACGCTGCCCGCCAGTCAAGCGGCGAATCCAGGACACATCGCCCTCGAATCTCGCGTGGCCAACATCGAGGGGCGGCCACCGGAAGGCCCTGATCAAGCCAGTTTCAAGGGCGGAGGGAACGGAGCGGCGAGGTGGTCAACGGCGATGAGGCCCGCCAGCCCATGATCGCCGACGTGATTGCCAGGAGGCCGAGACTCCAGATGACGTCACCCACGGGCATCCATCTGAAAAATGGGAGGGCCATCAGGAAGCACGTACCAAAACCGGACAACGAGTGGGGATAGTCATCGAAGAGCCACCAGTAGGCCGAGTTGGTGGAAAGGAAAAAGACGATCGAATGAGACAGGGCGGCCCCGATCCAGGCGATCGGCTTCCCACTGCGAATCGATGGAAGCACCAGTCCCAAGATGGCAGCCCAGAGCGTGGCTGCGAACACCACCGTCGCCATGATGAATCCGCCGTAGGAACGTTCGGATTGGGGCAGAATCATGTTGCTGACGGCGAGGGCTGCGGCCGGCACACCGAGCGTCACCAGCGGTCCGACCCAGCCGCTCAAACGCCCGAAGACGGCCGCCGCCGTCAGGCCGATCGCAGCTAGGGGCGTGACATTCCATGCCGGTTGAAAATGCCGTCCAGCCACCCCGATGGTCACGAGCACGAGCCAGACGACGAGCCCCGTCAGGACCGTCGAGTCCGCGCCGACGGGTTGGTTGATCGCTGCTTTCCGCGATTCGTCACCGAGCCATTGTTGACCTCCGGAGGTCCCTGGCTGACGTGATGAACGGCGCCTGTCGGAATGAATTGAAGACATAGTCGAGGGCTCCGCTGTCCGAAGTTCCAGGCACGAATAGCCAATCCCTGACTAAGCGGGACGGTCGATCACCGGATGATGGTGGGGTTCCTGTGGAGGGACGTCGGAAACGCGTAAAACGCGACTACGGTGCGACGAGTCTCCCGAAAACCTCACCACCCTACTGGTTTTCCCATTTTCGACAAGCCACACTCCCATCGTGAATACCGACGACCCCGCTCATTCCCGTGTGACAGCGACTCAACCGCCATCATGCCTGGCGATCGTCGGGGCCGGCGTGATGGGTTCCGGCATCGCCGCCGCAGGCCTGGCCGCGGGTCTGCGGGTGATTCTCATTGATTCATCAGCCGAGTCGCTCGAGAAGGGAGCGGCGACAGCGAGGGAGGAGTCGATACGTCTGGCGGTCTCCATGATGGGTGGGCGCCAGGAGCATGCGGGCCGGGTTGGAGATCTGTTGAGACCGAGCGTCAACCTCGAAGACACCGCATCGGCCGATGTCGTGATCGAAAGCATCGTCGAAAGAATCGATGTGAAGCACGAACTGTTCCGCGCGCTCGATCGCATCACGCGACCGGAGGCCGTGCTGGCCACCAACACGTCGACCTACCCAATCCGAAGGATTGCAGAACCGGTCTCGGATGCCTCGCGGATCTGCGGGATGCATTTCTTCGTGCCGGTCGAGCGTCGGCATCTCGTGGAGGTCATCCGAGGGAAGGACACCAGCGATCGGGCCACCAGCACGGCGGTCGCACTCGCCAATCGGATCGGGAAGCGAGCCGTCGTCGTGCGCGACAGTCCTGGATTCCTTGTCAACAGGGTGCTGATGCCCTATTTGAACGAAGCCGTCGAGATGCTTCGGGAGGGAGTGCCGACCGAACGCATCGATGCGGCCGCCCGCTCGTTCGGCATGCCCGTCGGACCGCTCGAACTCTATGACATGATCGGACTCGACACGGCCCTCTACGCCGGCATGGTGATGCACGACGCCTTTGGCGACCGGATCGAGGCATCCCCCGTCGTGCCGGCGCTCGTGCGGGCGAAGATGCTCGGTCGCAAGGCCGGCGTCGGCTTTTACCACCATGAAGACGGTCAACACGGACCTGAATCCGGTTTTGGTCCGCCCAACGAGGCGGTGTCGTCGATCCTCGATCGCTACCCGTCGGAGCCTCATCGAAGTGGTGACGCGGGCGTTCGGGACAGGTACCCCGAGGCCTTGATCAACGACCGTCTCTTTCTGCCGATGGTGATCGAAGCGGGACTGGCGATCGAAGAGGGTGTGATCGTCCATGCCGACGATGTCGATCTCGCGGTGGCCTACGGCTTGGGTTTTCCGCCTTCGAAGGGGGGGCTCATGCAATGGGCCGCATCCCTCGGGGACCGGGAACTCCAGAAGCGCCTCACGTCACTCGCATCGCTGGGGCCGCGGATGTGCCCGCCGTCGGGCCTGATCGCACGGGTGTGCGGACGGGACGGCTCACGATCGTGACGCCACGGGAATGCGGTCAACGCGCCGTCTGGACGAGCACAGGCAGCCACGTGCACAGGTACCATGCCCGCGGCGTCGCGAGTTCCGCGAGGTTCGCGAGACTCATGGTCGCACCGGCCGCTTCACCGCCAAGCACTTCGTCGAGAAGCCCACTCGGGCGGGAATACCTGACCACGCGAGCCTCCGAGGGCGACAGCCCCGCGAGTTCGCGAGCCCTTTCGATGGCATCCTCGAGAAAGCCGATTCGATCGACCAGCCCGGCCTCGACCGCCTGTGCCGCCGTGAACACCTGCCCCGTGGTGACTTTTTCGATGGCGGCGTCGTCGAGTGCCGGACGACCAGCTTTCACGATCTCCTTGAATCGGCCGAACATCTCATCCACGAGTGCCTGAAGCACCTTCCGCTCCCGTTCAGCCAGTTCCGGGGGACGGTCCTTCGTCGGGCTAAGCATTTCCTTGAGTGGTCCGCTGGAGATCGAATCATCCTCGATATCGAATCGCTTAAGCAGCTGAGACAGGTCGAAATGAGGTATGATGACGCCGATCGATCCAGTGAGGGTCGCGGGCTCCGCGAAGATGA
>JBJTBB010000103.1:0-2748 GCA_046091125.1 Planctomycetaceae bacterium | reverse complement strand
CACTCGATGCGGTCGCAGCCTACTTCGCCCCCGACGGACCGGCTGCAACGTGGGAACGTCAGTCACTCGTCAAGGCCCGAGTCGTGGTTGGGGGCCGCGCGGCTGCCGATCGTGCGATGGAGATCGCAACTGTCGCCTCATACGGCCATGCATGGACCGCGAGTGACATGCAGGACATTCGTCGGATGCGGTACCGGCTTGAGGAGGGTGCCGCTCGGGAAAACCTCAAGCGCGGACCCGGCGGAGTGGTCGATATCGAGTTCATCGTTCAGGCCCTGCAGTTGTTGCACGGCGGTCGCGACGCGTCGCTGCGCGTCACCGAGTCGCTCGCAGCCCTCACCGCGCTGCACGCGGCGGGCGTCGTCTCGGATCGCCGGCGGGAGGTCCTGGAAACGTCCTATCGCGTGCTGCGGGCGATCGAGGGACGACTGAGACTGCTCGATGCCGCAGCGAGGCACGAATTCCCACGATCGAGAGAAGAGCAGGACCGGCTCGCCCACCTCCTGTCCTACGAGCGGACGGAGGACCTCGTGACTGACGTCCGCGAACTCACGCTTCGGACCCGCGCGGAGTTCGAAGCGGTGTTTGACGAGATCGCCCGCGACGTCGGCTCGCGCGGGCGGTGATGGGCCGGATCGCCGGGATTCTCGGCGCAATCGGGTTAGACCCCAACCTTCGCCCGCAGATCGTGCTCGAGGGCGTCGAGGCGGTCGGCCATCCTCCGCTTCGACTGGTCGAGTTCTTCGGCAACGCACGGAGGGGCGACCGCGAACAAATAGAACTTGATCTTGGGTTCGGTCCCGCTTGGCCTCGCGGCGACCGCGTTGGAGAGCGGCTCGAAACGCCCCATGGCCAGTTCGCCATCGGATGCCGGCACGAGGGTCTCGAGACCTTCGAGATCGCAGATCACCCCGTCGCCCGCTGTGCCGGGAAAGTGACGCGGAGTCCTGCCCGGTTCGGTGAACACCAGCGATTCGAGGTCGCGGATCCTGCGGACCCGCAGTCCGCCGATCGCCGATGGAGGACGCGAACGCAGAGACGACATGATTTCCCGCATCCGCTCCATCCCGGCGGCTCCGGCAAGCGTGACTGAAACCTGTCGCTCCGCGTGGAAGCCGTGGAGTCGGTAGAGGTCGTCGAGGTGCTCATGCAACGAACGGCCCGCGGCACGCTGCACAGCCGCCATCTCGGCGAACAAGAGGGCAGCGACCGCCGCATCCTTGTCTCGCACATGCGTGCCGGCAAGGTAGCCATGCGATTCCTCGCAGCCATAGAGAAAATACTCGGGACCGATCTCGTCGATCGTCCGGCCGATCCACTTGAATCCGACCTGCAGCGAGTCGATCACCCCAACGCCGGCGGCCTCTGCAATGCGACGCACGAGTCCGCTCGTGACCATCGTTGTCACGACCCGGTCGGAGGGACGCAGGCCCTTGCCGTCCGCTCGGCTGGCGAGCACATGCCGGCAGAGAAGGGCGGCGATCTGGGTGCCGGTGAAGGATCGCCACTCCGCGTTGGGGGAACGCACGAGTGGGGCTGCTGCACCAAGCCGGTCGCAGTCGGGATCGCTTGCGAGCACGAGGTCATCGCCGCGCTGCTTCGCCTCTGCGATGGCGCCCGCGAGCACCGCCGGATTCTCAGGATTGGCCACATGTCCCGGAACGTTCGGGAAATCGCCATCGGGCGGCTCCTGTGGTCCGTAGAGCCTGAGGCTGCCGAAGCCGGCCCCGCGAAGAACCGGGACCACTGCCGTCGCCCCAACGCCGTGCAGCGGGGTGTAGAGGATCGAAAGGTCGCGAGGGCCAGGCGACGCCTGCTGCAGCACTGCCGCGACGAACGCAGGATCGACCGACTCCTCCACGAACGTGATGCGACCATCGGACACGCCCCGGTCGAAGGAGTCTCGACGGACCGCGTCGACCTGCATCACGCGGTCGATGATTTCCCGATCGTACGGCGGCAGTACTTGCACGCCGCCGGTCTGGTAGACCTTCACGGCATTGTCGCTCGGCGGATTGTGACTGGCGGTCACCATGATGCCGCAGGTGCTGCCGGTAAAGCGGACGGCAAAGGAGAGTTCGGGCGTGCTTCGAAATCCTCGGAGGAAGAACACCCTGAAGCCTGCAGCGATCAACACCTCCGCACACAGCCTCGCAAAATGTTCGGAACGATGCCGCGTGTCGTAGGCGATCGTGCAGGAGGGCGTGTCGCCGGGGGGGCAGATGCCGTGAATGGCGTCCGCGAGTCCCTGGGCGCTCTCGCCGATCGTCCGGTCGTTGATGGCGTTCGAGCCGACCGGGTACATGCGTCCTCTCCGGCCACCGGTCCCGAAAGGGATGATCGTCCAGAACACGTCGTCGAGTTCCTTCCAGCGGAGGCGTCCGGCGGCACATTCGTCGATGCGCTCGGCCAACGGTGCGGCGAATTCAACGTAGCGGGGCAACAGCAGCCAGTCCCGGATGGTTCGGGCGGAATGTTCGGTGAGTTCGTTGGCCTCGTGGGCGGCGTCAACGGCCGCCAGGCGGTGGTCGGTGGGGTCGTCCATGGGATTCCTCTCGCGGCGGGGGAGACGGATGAACGGTCGATCCGGATCGACGGCTTTATACTCTCGTCGCATGGATGAGCCACTGCTCGTGAGCGTGTCGGGCCGGCGCGGCGTTTTCGGCCGTTCGCTCGACGGCGACGTGGCGGCCCGATACGTGACCGCGTTCGCGTCGACGCTGCCGTCGGGGCCGGTGGTCGTGGGTA
>JBJTBB010000102.1:0-2649 GCA_046091125.1 Planctomycetaceae bacterium | reverse complement strand
CGTGAAGGCTGTCAACGAGGCGACCGGACTTGGCTTGACCGAGGAACAGGTCATCTCGGAACTTCAGACACTGCTCGAGTCCTCGATCGGGCCGATCGCAGCGGCCACGCCAAGGGTTTTCGCGAAGGTCGTGATCGGCCTCGCAGTGATGACCATCGGACTTTTCTACTTTCTGGCCGATGGTCGGCGGATGATCGCCACGGTAACCAGGCTCATTCCGTTGGATCCACGCTACCAGTGGCAGCTCCTGAACGAGATTCAGGAGGTCAGCGGGGCCGTGGTCAGTGCGACCCTTCTTGCCGCCGTCGTTCAGGCAGCCCTCGCCGCGATTGGATTCGCGGTGTCGGGGGTCGGGAACATTTTCCTCCTCACGCTTCTGACGTTTTTCTTCGCACTGGTGCCAGTCGTGGGGGCCGCCGTGGTCTGGGTGCCGGTCAGCCTCCATCTGTTCATCGTCGAGAAGGAAACCTGGGCGGCTGTGGGACTCGCGCTCTGGGGCGTTCTCGCCATCTCGACGGCCGACAACGTGGTCAAGCCCCTTGTGCTCCAGGGCAAGTCAAAATTGCATCCGCTGCTCGCGCTCCTGAGCGTTCTCGGAGGGGTGACGGCACTTGGTCCGATTGGCATCCTCGTGGGGCCGATCGCGGTGGCGTTTCTGCAATCCGCCCTCACCATGCTGAATGCCGAACTTGATCGTTTTCGGGAGGTTGAGGGCACTCGGCCCGGAGCAACAACCGCCCAGGTACCGCTCCTGGGCGGGGAAGGGAGTGGAGGAGTTGCACCGGACGACCCGTGAGGTTGAAATCGGAGGAGTTGGCAGGCGACCGTGACGGTCGGGAAAACCCTGCCGGTTCGGTAAGAACGGGCATGTGCGGGGTGTGCGATGATCGATCTGCTGCTGATGGTCGCGTCCATTCTGATCGGCGGCATCGAGGCAGCCTTCGTGCCGGCTGCGGACGGAGGGGTCGACTGCCTGGTTCGGGTCGAGCCGGATCTCGTCCAATCGTCGTCGCCACCCGCGTTGACGAGCGATGTGCCAAGCGATGCCCGCGACGTTCGCAGCGTCAGGATTTACGTCGCCGATGCCTGGCCGCCGGCGATCGAGCGATCGGTGGCGGCTGCAGCCCATACTCCTCGAAAGTCATCGGGCCTTCCCGTCGCCGGAAACCTCGGAACCGACGTGCCGGGGGCTGCTGGAGGCCAGTCAGGTTCCGAGAAGCCCTGGTCGTGGCTGGTGGGTTCGCTGGTCGCACTCTTTCTGTCTCTGGGGGCGAACGTGTATCTCACGATGCTTCTTGGGCAGATGCGGTCACGGTTTCTCGAACAGGTCGACGAAACGCTCGCGGCCGGCTGACTGAATCCGGCTGATTGAGTGGAGCCGGAAGCCCTCAGACTTGCGGTCGCGCTAAAGTCTGCAGGCAGTTCTCGGGCGAGCCCTAATCGATGAACTGCCGCGGCCGTGCCATCGAAACCGTGACCCTTCCAGGGCGCCGAGTCCCCCGAGGCTTTTGCCGATTCATTGGCCCAGCTTGATTGACCGTCTCGGGTCGCCGCCGGGTCCATTCCGACGGTAATTCGGGAATCCCGTCGCCAGGGCCTACCGGAGACACCACAGGGTTCGCCAGCCGATGGTCGGGCGACGGCGATGGTTCGGCGACCGATTCCGGAGCAGCCGCGGAGAAAGGCGTGCTCCAGCTCCGTCGGCTCCCGTCGAGTGAGCGAACCGATGCTCCGGCTCGAGCAAAGGCCGATGCGACATGGGAATGGCATGTCAGCACGAGGAGCTGCCGCCTCCACGGTCTGCCGGGACCGGGTGAAGCGAACTCGACGAGCACCCGAGCAGCTGATTCGGCTCGACCGTCGTCGAAATTGACGAGAGCGTCATCCATGATGACCGGGACATGCACGCCGCGTCGGCCGAGATCGGATACGAGTGCCAGTCTCAGGGCCAGAAACACCTGTTCGCGGGTGCCGCGACTAAGATGATCCGGCCTCCACTCTCGGCCGTCACTGTCGTGCACCCGAAGGTCTGCTTCCTCCAGCAGCGTGGTGACGGCCGTGTATCGGCCGTCGGTGAGCCGCGACAGCCAGCCTGATGCCTCCCGAAGCACCGGCGGCTGGTGATCGCGGGCGATGCGGAGACGCGTCTCCACCAGTAACTCTGCGGCCGCTGCGAGGTTGGCCCGTCGCCTCGTCTGCGTTTCAAGCCGCCTCCGAATGTCGACGATTTCAGCCTGAAGTGGCTCCCCGGATCGGTCTGCGGCGGCGGCCTCTGCGCGGGCCACTGCAGCGGCCCTTCTTTCGCGCGCGCGTTGCACGGCATCACGGGCCAACGTCACGGCTGCGTCGGCCTCCTGAAGCCGCTGGTCGAGAGAGATCCGCTCACCGGGCGAGTGGGCCTCCGCGAGCCATCGATCGAGTTCGGCCAATCGCTCAGCGGCCATCTCGTCCTGGCCGGCATGATCTACGCGGGCGCGCTCCCAAGCATCAGTCGCCGCCTTCGCGGCATCACGAAGGCGCTGAAATTCGTCGCGGCGATCGACTTTCGAAAGGAAATCTTTCTCGTCTTCGACGGCCCAACGCGCATAGATGGCGGCCACTTTCCTGCGCGAGGCCTTGACCGCTTTAAGGGCCGCACGGTGTTCCTTC
>JBJTBB010000101.1:0-6183 GCA_046091125.1 Planctomycetaceae bacterium | reverse complement strand
ACGATCACTGCGAGAGTCGCGACCAGCACGAAAACAGATAAGGCGGGCAAGAGAGGCAGTCCGTGATTCGACGGCACTGAACCAATTCGCAATTGCGTGCGAATGGGCATCTGTTGCTCCGAAGGCCCCTGTGCGAGTCCGCACGCTTTGGAATCACGCCCGTGAGGCTCAGCCCGCATGGGAAACCAAACGACGATGAAATGGTCGCAGGTTCTGGTTCGTGAGGATATCATAAGAGGCCTTGGCCGGGTCTCGGTCGGTGTCGACGCCTTTGAGAGCCGTCCAATGGCTCTCGTGGACGCTGCCGCCGCCATGGTCCGGGTGGTTCTGCGGGTTCATCCGTGTGGGCGGATCCATTCCGTCCGATGGCCCGGTTCATGACTCCTGGCGGAGGGTGGTATGCGGACATCGTCGCGGAAGAATTCGGCAATGATGGCTCGGTTTCTGGGGCACCCAGGTGCTGGCTTCACACTCGTCGAGCTGTTGGTGGTGATCGCGATCATCGGGGTTCTCGTGGGACTGCTCCTGCCGGCCGTGCAGGCTGCTCGGGAGGCCGGCCGACGAATGCAATGTGGCAACCACCTCAAGCAGATCGGGCTGGCGGTCGGGGCCGCCCACGATGCGAGACAATCGTTCCCAACCGGACGAAAAACCCGTGATAACACGGATGTCTCCTGGGCCTTCCGCCTGCTGTCGTTCATGGAGCAGCAGCAACTCTCCGATGCCTGGAATCCGAGCCTGCCCGCCTCTGATCCCGCCAATACGGGTGCCATGCGGAAGGCGGTTCCCACCTTCTACTGCCCGAGTCGGCGGGGACCGGCGGCCGACCGTAACTTCGACAACAACAACGGTGTGCCTCCGGCCAACTTTCAGGGCGTCGCGGCGGGGGGTGACTTTGCGGCCAATGCCGGAACCTATTTCAACTCCGCGCCGGCAGCGAACGGGGCCGTCGACCCGGTGCGGGCCGGTCCGATCCACACTTTTTCCAACGTCAAGGCCTCCCAGGTCACCGACGGCCTGAGCAAGACGTTTGCCATCGGCGACCGCCACATCCCGCCATCGGTGCCGGGAGCGGGAGCCATGGATCACTACAACAAGGGAGACACGGCGATCTTCCCGGCGGACACCCCTCATACTCTCTTCCGCGACACCTATCGTGGACTCGCCGATTCGCCGTTGGATACCAACAACCGCAAGTTCGGCAGCATGCATCCCGGCATCACACAGTTCGCCTTCCTCGATGGGCACGTCGAGGCGGTTGCCAACACGACCCCGCGGGAGGTTCTTCGAATGTATTCCGCGATCGGCGATGGCGGCGATCCAACCGATCCGGGTGACGGCACCGACACGAATTACTGATTATTGATCTCGGATTAAAGACGTCACCATGACGCCGCCAGTGCGACGTCGTCTTCGTGAGGTCGTCACCATAAGGTCATCCCGCCGCTGGAGGAGCGTACGGCATGAGTCATCACACATCGAGTGGTCGGAAGCAGGTGTCCGCGCGAACGGGTGGTGCGGCGAGGGGAGGCATCGGCACTCGCACGGTTGCAGTGGTCGGCGTGGTGGTGCTCGCGGTGGTGGGAGGCTTGGCCTATCTGCGGCCGAGTCGCTCGTCGCGGATCGCATCGGAGACGATCCAACTCCAGGAGCAGCTCCTTGCCAACGTCTCCGAGCGTTCCGTCTCGGACGGGCGCGTCGAGCAGATCATGCGCAACGTCGACCAGTTGCAGCCGGACGAGATTCGCAGGGTGCGGGAGGCTCTTTTCGAGCGACTCAAGCAGATGCGCGAGGAGAGTCTTTCCCGCTTCACGGACGCTCTGCCTGTCGAGCGGACGGCCCTCATCGACGGCGACCTCGAACGGATCCAGTTGGCAAGGGCGATCCTCGACGCCACCGATCAGGGTGGGATGAGGGCGTTCACCGAAGCGGAATTGACCGAGCGTGAGGAGCGTCAGCGCCAACGTGAGAGCGAGGGCAGAAAGGGAGCCGCTCCACCGAGCCGTCCGGCCCAGCAGCCGGAGTCCAAAACGCAGACTGACGAACAAAAGCGTGTCGCGGTCTACTTCGAGGCCCTCACGAAGCGCGCGAGGGAGAAGAAGGTCGAACTGGGACGCATGTTCGGTCGGCCGCCTGGTAGGGGCTGAGTCCGCGTTCGTTCCGTCGTCCGACGCATCAGAAGTCGAAGTCGAATCGCATTCCGTAGTTGTTGGTCAGGCTCGTCCCATCGAACGGGTCGTCCAGCGACGCCAGGACGTAATTGAGTTTCGCTCGGGCGTGGGGGCTCAGGTACCAATTGAGTCCCGCCGTGAAATCGGTGAGTTCGTTGCCCAGGATGTTCTCGTCGTTCAGGTCGATCGTCGAGAACCGCAGGGCCACCTCCCAGGCACCGATTCCAAGGGGCGTCGATCGCGACGCTCCCCACGGACGCACGAACGGCTCGTTGACGGTCATGCGGGTCTGGATGCCTTTTTCCCGGTCGTAGGGACGGTGCTCGCCGGTCAGGAAGTAACTCACCTGCACCATGAACGCGTCGAAGAACAATGGTGGTCCGCCGATCTGATTGACAGTGGCGAAGGCATATTCGGACTGCAGGGAAAACGGTCCGATGATGAGTGAGAACTCTGGGTCGAAGAGCTGGAAGGCGTCGGCCGGAATGTTGCCGGTGTCGACGAAGATCGGGGCGAACGGGGGCGTGCCAGGGTTGGCTGACGGGCTCCCGAGCGGCTGGGCCTTGCGAATTTCGGGTGTGTTGCGGAATCGCACGCGGTCCTCGTACGCCTGGCGGTAGCTGTAGGCCGCGCCGAGGTGGAGATACCCGCGGCCGTTGCTCGCCTCGTCCCACCACGGCAGCAAGGTCCCGCGCATCGTCAAGGCCTGCCCGCTGTCGAACGAGTCGTTGCCGGTGTTGTCGCTGTTGGTTCGGAAGGTTCCGATCTGCCAGGTGGCCAGATCGGATGGAATGGTCCCGAAGGCCATTACGCCCATATTGCGGGCCGGCGCGAACGTATCGACCAGCGAGCGCTCCATGAAGGTGTTGTTGAAGTTCTGCGTGACACGTTCCAGGCTGAATGGCTCGAAGTAGTGGCCGACGCGAATATTCTGCAGCCAGGGGATGTCCTTCACCTCGGCATAGTTGTCGAGGAAACTGGGCTGGTTCGCCAAAGCGAAGTCGACGCCCAGAGCGTAGTTCACCTGAGGCAGGAGTCGGCCCCGAGCCCCTATCCGAACGCGTCGAAACTGAGCGCCATCCTGCAGGTCGCCCACGCTCTCTCGGCTCAGTTCGTCCTGACCGAACCAGACCGAGTCTCCCTGGACCTGCCCGCCGAATTTGACCGTCGGCTTGCCGTCATCGGCTTAGTTCGACCGTTCCCGGCGCATCGCCCGCATGTCCGCTTCGAGCGCTTCCAGCCTGGAGGCGACCTCGTCCTCATTGGTGGGGCTCGCCTCGTCGGAGGACACCGGTGGCAGTTGATTCGACCAGAGCGACCGGCGGGGTGGAATCGGCGGCAGCGGCCCAGCCGGCTGGCATCGCCAGCAGTGCGAGCAGAATCGTCAGGTGTGGACGGTCATTAACGCGAAGCATGAATCTTTCGCGAAGCGCGTCGTGCTTCCTTGCTTTGGTGACGGCTCTTGCCCCTCGGATCTTGACGATGAGTTCATAGAGATGCCCAGTACGGGAGGCAAGGCCAGGGGAATCGGCAGGGCAGGGCAGGGCAGGGTGGCAGTTCGGGGTGGCTGGGCAATTGGGCGTTTGGTTTCTCCCGAGGGCTGGGTGGCCAATCCGTCGGCTCACCTTCGATGACGACCGGATATAACCCGACTCATGTTCGGCGCACGCGGGATTGCGCCGGTCCTCTCAATTCATCGGTTCGAGTCCATCATGACCACACGCGTCCTCATCTGGTCGATCGTCGCGGCGTCGAATCTTGGTGGCTCTCGTCTCGCCTGTGCGGAGCCCGTGATCCTCTGGGACCCGGCGAGTGCCCTTCCGACGGCGCGGGAGGCACCGGTGATCGATGACGTCACCTTTCACGTCATCAAGAGTCGAAGGCCGGACGTGGATGGCTGTAACTGGACACTCGGCGTCGGGCTCGTGTGGCACGGCGAAAGGCTCTATGCCTCGTACGGATTCAACAAAGGGGAGGAGAACACGGCCTCGGAGGAGGCGCATGTGAGGGTCAGCGAAGATGATGGAGCGACCTGGAGCACACCGGTGGTGATGGACGCCGGGGCCGGCAATCTGGGCGTCAGTCATGGGGCGTTCCTCTCGCATAGTGGTCGGCTCTGGGCTTTCATGGGCGCCTTCTACGATTCCTTTCAAAAGACCCACACGCGAGGCTACGTGCTCGACGAGGAGAACGGCACCTGGCAGCCACTCGGTGTCGTCGTGACCGATGGCTTCTGGCCGATGCAGGAGCCGCAGAGGATGGATGACGGGAACTGGGTCATGGCCGGCTTTCGTGTCGCGAATGGATACGACGTTGCGGGGCATCTTCCCGCCGTCGCCATCAGCAGGGGCGACGATTTTTCGAAGTGGGATCAGGTCGTGATCGAGGCAGCGCCGGGACTGGGAGACATCTGGGGCGAGTCCACGGTCATCGTGGAGGGCCGTCGGATCACCAACATCGCCCGTTACGGCGCCAAACCACTGGCGTTGGTTTCCACCAGTGACGACTGTGGCCGTACCTGGACGTCTGGTTCGCCGTCAAATCTGCCGATGGCGACGAGCAAGCCGTATGCGGGGATGCTCTCGACCGGACAGCGATTCCTGGCGTGCACCACAACGGTCGACGGCGGTGCCAATCGGAGACCGCTGACAATCGCCATCAGCAGGCCCGGTAGGCCGCTCCTGAGCGAGGTGTTCGTCGTTCGGCACCCAGTCTCGGACAAGACTCCGGGCGTTTCCGATCCGAAGGTGGAATTCAGTTATCCCTACGCCGTGGAGCACGACGGACGGCTCTACCTTGGCTACACGCACAAAAGCCATGCGGCCAACGAGTTGGCTGTGATTTCACTGGCGGCACTGAGGGGCCGTTGAGAGAGCGAATCGATGGGCGGCTCAATCGCCGTTGCCCGGGGGCATCCGCTGCCGGGCGGACGGAAGAGAGATCGAGCGCTCGCGACGTGTCGCGGGCAAGCATGTGACCGCCGCGATCGAATGGGCCCATGGGGCCCTTGCCAAGAGGCCTCCAGGCCGAGGTTCGGTCCATAGAGAAACACCTCGGCCCCGGTAGGGTGGCCGGTGGCTGCGGGATACCTCAGGCTGCCTATCGCCAGCGAAGGTTGCGAATGGTGCGTGGGCCGATCCACGGCTTCGAGGCGACCGGCGTCTTCGTGCCGTCGCGAACGACCTCTCCGGAGGGGCCGATGCCCATGAGCGTGACGGTCTGCCAGGTCGTCAATGGGGTTGAGACCTTCGGATCGGTGGACACCAACTCGTCCAGTGTGACCGTCACCGTCTGCCAATCGGGCGATCCGATGAGCGGTACGACCGTCTTGAAGCTGACGGCCGGCCTGGAACGATCGAAGGCCCCCCAGCCGTTCGTCTCGAACTCGACGACGAGTTGATTGTCGCCCTGACAGCGGATGTCGAATGACAGTTTCGCGCCGTCGTGACCCCGCCATGTTGGGTCTTTGAGCTTTCGGGTGAAAGCCCTCCAGAGCGGTGGATGGTCCCAATTCGACCGATACCAGTCGTGCCACTCCCGAGAGCCATCGTCGATCATCGCGTCCGGCTTGTCAGTCGCCTTGACTCCTGCCGCCTCGAGGGAACCGGCCGACATGAGGACCGGCCGAGAACTGATCGTGAACCGATCGGTGGTGAGGTGGCCGGGCGGGGTGGCGATCGCGTGATACGCCTCCGGCAGATCGTAGGTGACGTTCGCGAAGGCGAAGATCGGTTCACCGGATTGCATGATCGGGCAGGTGGCCTGCCAGACGCCATCCCCTTCGACAGCGCCTGCATCGCGCCAGAATCGTGTCAGTACCTGCGGATCGAGGGACTAGTAGATGTCGACCTTCTTGACCGGCAGGCTCCGGTCGGGCGTGACGCGCACCCGGGGTCGATGGCCGCCAGATCGGTCGTGAGTTTTCCGCCCATCGAGTGGCCATATACGCCGATCCTGCCAGCATCGACCTCCGGCCGATGTTGCAGGAACGTGATTCCCCGCCGGGCGGCGA
>JBJTBB010000100.1:0-8001 GCA_046091125.1 Planctomycetaceae bacterium | reverse complement strand
CCCGAGGACGACCCCGCGCCCTACGGCGGCCCCGGCAGCCACGAGACAGCGGCCCGTCGACGGCTCGATGCCCAGGAACAGCTGGACGTCCAGGGCGGCACGCTCCTCGCACCGATGGAGCCCCGCCGGGATCGGCTCACCCTGCTCCGTCCCGGCCTCGTCGACGTGACGGCCGTTCCATGCCGAACCGATGACGAACGATTCGGCCCCCTTCTCGGGCTGATTCGGGTGGCTGACTTCGATGCTGCGGTCGATGAGGCCAACCGTACCGCCTATGGCCTCGCCGCGGCGCTCGTGAGCGACGATCGCTCGCTTTACACGACGTTCCTGCGCCGGGTGCGGGCGGGCGTCGTCAATTGGAATCGTCCCACCACGGGCGCGAGTGCCAGCCTGCCCTTCGGTGGAGTCGGCCATAGTGGAAATCACCGACCAACTGGCTTCCACACGATCGATTCCTGCGCCTATCCAGTCGCATCGCTCGAGAGCGAGCGGCTCGTGCCCCCTCCCATGCCTCCGGGGTACGAGGCATGACCGTCCGTCACGATCGTCCACCATCGTCGGCTATCGAGCTCAATCTCGACGGGCTCGTCGGTCCCACGCATCATTACGGCGGCATCGGCCTCGGCAACCGCGCCTAGCAGCGTCATCGGCATGAGGTCGCCAACCCCCGTGCGGCCGCGCTCGAGGGACTCGCGAAGATGCGGTTGCTTTGCGAGCTGGGACTGCGTCAGGCCGTTCTGCCGCCCCTCGCGAGGCCTGACGTCACGGCCCTTCGCCGGATCGGTTTCTTCGGAAGCGATTCGGACGTGCTCGCCGCCGCGGGTCATACGGCTCCGGAACTCCTGGCCGCTGCAGCGAGCACGTCGTCCATGTGGGCCGCCAATGCGGCGACACTGTCCCCCTCGGCGGACACCGGGGACGGCAGGGTGCACATCACGCCGGCGAACCTCGTTTCACAGTGGCACCGTTCCCTGGAGACGTTCGACACGGCCACGATCCTGAGGACCATCTTCGCGGATGACCGACACTTCGCCCACCATCCCCCGCTCCCCGCCACGACGGCGTTCGCCGACGAGGGCGCGGCGAACCACATGCGGCTGGCCACGTCACACGGACTCCCTGGCATCGAGATCTTCACGTTCGGTCGCGATGGGCCGGCGGCGGCCACAGGATCCCGCTTCCCTGCCCGCCAGAGTCGTGACGCTTCGGCCGCAGTCGCCAGGCTCCACGGACTCGATCCGAACCGCACGATGTTTCTGCGTCAAAGCGCGAAGGCGATCGATGCGGGGGTCTTTCACAACGACGTCATCGCCGTGGCCAACGAGCATGTGCTCCTGTGCCACGAGCATGCATGGGCCGACAACGAGTCTGCGATCGCCTCGATCCGCCAACGCTATCGCCTGGGGTGTGGAGGCGACCTCGACGTCATCGAGGTACGGGAGGCCACCGTGCCGCTCACCGTGGCGGTCGAGACCTATCTTTTCAACAGCCAGCTCGTGACGCTGCCGGCGGACGGGACGGGCACTCGGAACGCATCAAGTCGCATGGCGCTCATCTGTCCGTCGGAATGCCTGGACCATCCCGCCACGAGACGTTGGCTGGATGCGCTCACGGCGGATGACTCGCCGGTGGTCGCGGTGCATCCCGTGAACGTCCGCCAGAGCATGGGCAACGGCGGAGGGCCGGCATGCCTACGGCTACGGGCGTGCCTCACTCCACAGCAATTCACCGCGGTGCACGCGAGCATCCTGCTCGACGACGATCGCCTTACGCAACTCGAACGGTGGGTGGATCGGCACTACCGCGACCGGCTGACGATCGCGGACCTCTCCGATCCAGCCCTGCTCGATGAGTGCCATGGGGCACTCGACGAACTGACGTCCCTCTTGAACATCGGATCCGTCTACCGCTTCCAGCGCTGACCGGCACACCCGTCGGACCGCACCATCGGCGCTGACCGACGTCCACAGGCGAAGTTGCCCGACTAGGATTCGAACCTAGACAAAGGGAACCAAAATCCCTTGTGCTACCGTTACACCATCGGGCAGGGTTGGGGACGCGGCCCACTCGTCGTATGACCGCCGCGAGGGACGATCAGACCCGCCGAGGGGTGATTGAGAACGAGCCGGATCGAATCGTAGCCGATCCGCCGATCTCCGATCCAGTGAACGATGCTTCGGCCACGTTGATGCGATTGTGATCCGGTCGACAGGGGGGGCGAATCACGCTGGACGACGATCGCAAAGTATGAATCAGACCGTCTCGGTCACCGGCCTGCGGCTCGCGAACCACGGATAGATCGCCGGCACGACGAAGGCTGTCAGGATCGTGGAGGTCACGAGCCCGCCGATCACCACTGTGGCAAGCGGCCGTTGGATCTCCGCCCCGGCGGTCGTGGCCGTCGCCATCGGCAGGAAGCCGATGCTGGCGACCGAAGCGGTCATCAGAACGGGTCGAATGCGAGCTTCGGCGGTCTGAATCGCCGCCTCGCGTGGCGGCAGGCCTCCGAGTCGAGCGTGCTCCGCTCCAGCCACCCAGACGAGCCCATTGAGGACGGCGACGCCGAAGAGGGCGACGAATCCGACCCCGGCCGCCACCGAGAAGGGCATCCCCCGCAACGCCAGTGCCACCACTCCTCCTGAAGCCGCCACTGGAACCGCAACGAAGATCAGCGCCGCCAATCGCGCTGACTTGAAACTCGCGTAGAGGAGCATCGCGATCAATCCAAGCACGATCGGTGTGATCAACAGGAGTCTGCGCGAGGCGGATAGCAGGTTCTCAAAATCGCCACCCCAGCGGACCAAGTAGCCCGAAGGCAGTCGCACCTCCCGCTCGACCTCCCCTTGCGCCTGCTGGACGAAGCTGGCCACGTCCCGACCGCGTACGTTCGCCGACACAAACGTACGACGCCGCGAGTTTTCGTGCTCGACCGACGGAGGGCTCTCGGCGGTGCGGATGTCGGCGAGTTCGGCGAGCGGCACGGGGCGGCCGCCCACGGCCGCGACGGGGATCTGTCCGATCCGCTCGGGGTCGGTGCCCCACTCCCTTGAGAATCGCACCATGAGTGGAAATCGTGGTCGTCCCTCGTAGACCACGCCCGCCTCCACGCCACCGATGGCTTCGACCGTGCGGATCACGTCCGCTGCGTCGATGCCATGTCGGGCGAGCTGATCGGGCCTCGCCTCTATCACGACCGTTGGGATGTTGGCCTGCATATCGGCCCGAACATCGGCCGCACCGGGAATCCTCTCGAGGATGCCTTCGATCTGCTTGCCGATGGTCGCCAGTACATCGAGGTCGTCACCGTAGACCAGCACGGCCACGTCTGCCTTGACACCAGCTACGAGTTCGTCCACCCGCATCTCGATCGGTTGGCTGAAGCCGAATGCCGCCTCGGGAACCACTGCCTCGAGGGCCGCATTCATCCTCTCCACGAGTTTCTCGCGAGTCATCCCAGCCGGCCACTTGGAGGGGGGCTCGAGCATCACCCAGACGTCGGTCTGATGCACGCCCATGATGTCGTTAGCGATCTCGGGCCGCCCGGTCTTGCAGAAGACGGTCCGTACCTCCGAAAAACCTCGAAGCGTCTTCTCGACCCGGGTCGTCACGGGCACCGCGTCCTCGAGGGTCGCACTCGGCAGTCGTACGAGTTCGACGAGAAGATCCCCCTCGTCCAGCCTAGGCATGAATTCCGCTCCAAGACGCAAGGCGATGGGCACGCTCGCAACGACGAGCGTCGCCGCGAAGACGGCCACGACCACCGGGTGATGGACGCACGCGGGGGCGAGCGGCTGGTAGACCCTGTGGAACAGACGCATCACAAACGGCTCGTGCTCCTCCTCGCGAGGCAGCACGAGGGCGGCCAGTACCGGCATGAGTGTCATCGAGATCACGAATGAGCCGGCGAGCGCGAACAGCACCGTCAGGGCCATCGGTCGGAAAAGTTTGCCCTCGGTGCCCTCCAGGGCCAGGATCGGCAGGTACACGACCGCAATGATCAGCTCACCGAACATCGTGGGGCCACGCTCCTCCACCGCCGCATCACGCACCTCTTGCATCCGCGGGATCGACCGCGGGGCAAGCCCGAGCCGACGGACGCAGTTCTCGACCATAATGACGGAGCTGTCGACGACGAGTCCGAAATCGATCGCGCCAAGGCTCATCAGGCTCGCGGGGATGCCCATGGCCCACATGAGATTCGCTGCAAAGAGCATGGACAGCGGGATGGCGAGGGCAACGGTCAGGCCCGCCCGGACATTTCCCAGCAGGACGAGCAGAACGGCGACGACGAGCAAGCCACCTTCCGCGAGGTTGTGGAGCACCGTGTCGAGCGTCCGGGCGATCAGCTCCGAGCGATCGGAGATCACCTCGACGTCCACACCCTGCGGCAGCGTTCGACGCACCTCCTCGAGCCGCTCCTTCGCAGCCATGACGATGCGCCGGCTATTCTCGCCGCGGACCATCATCACCATTCCGGTGACGATTTCGCCGCGTCCATCACGGGTCGCGGCGCCCTGTCGCACGAGCGGGGCGATCGACACCTCACCGACATCCCTCACGAGCACCGGTACTCCGCCGGCCGGACTGCGTACGACAACCTGCTCGATGTCTGAGACGTTACCGAGCAGGGCCCTCCCGCGAATGAATCGCTGCTCGCCATTGCGCACGACGTAGCCGCCGCCCGTGCTCGCATTGGTCCGTTCGAGGGCCTCGATCACCTCGGAAAGCGCGATGCCCCGCGAGGCCATTCGCTCCGGATCGATACGGACCTCGTAGCTCTTGGCAAACCCGCCATGGGCGTTGATGTCCGTGACACCCGGCACTTCACGCAGCGAGGGGGCAATCTCCCATTCGAGCAGGCTTCGCAACTCCATCGGATCGATCCCGTCGCCCCGCACCTCGAATTGCAGGATCTCACCGAGAGCCGTGCTGAGCGTCCCCAGCCGGGGCTGTTCGGGTCCGGGAGGAATCGCGGATGCCGCCTCAGGAAGCCGCTCCGCCACGAGCTGCCGGGCGAGATGGATATCGGTCCCCTCGCGGAAAACGATCGTGACGAGTGAAATACCGAACTTCGAGACGCTGCGGACCTCTTCCACGCCCGGCAGCCCGCTCATCGCAAGCTCCACCGGATACGTGATCGTCCGCTCAACCTCCAGCGGAGTGAGCGTGCCGGCGTTCGTCACCACCTGGACCTGCACGTTGACGAGGTCCGGGACGGCATCGACGGGAATGTTGACGGCCGACCACGCCCCGCCAAGTGCCATGAGCACGAACAGGGCGACCACCATCGCGCGATTCCCGAGCGCCCAGTCGATCAGCCCAGAGAGCATCGGCCGTCTCCGTTCACTCGCTGGCTCCGTCCTGCTCAATCAGCAGGCGGCTCTTGAGCAGGAATGCGCCCTTCGCAACGACCTGTTCGCCGGCGGAGAGACCCTCGGTGATTTCCGTTTTGCCGTCCGTCTCGATTCCGGTACGGACAGCGCGGCGGGCGTACTCGTCCGTGCCGGTCGGCACGAAGACGAACGCACGATCCCCGTGTCGCATCACCGCCTCCGCGGGAACCACGATCCGCTGGCGAGGCTCACCCTGGGGCAGATCGACCCAAACGAACATGCCCGGCTTGTAGTGGGCATCATCACCTTCGAGTTCGGCCACGAGTGGGACGCTCCGCGACTCCTCATCGACGACGCTGCCCACATGGCTGATGCGCGCCATGGTCTGGTGCTCGCCGGCTCCGGGCACGAAAACGCGAACCTCCTGCCCGGGAGCGACCTCGATGGCGGTCCACTGGCGCTCGTGGATCTGGGCACGTACCCAGAGCGTCGAGATGTCGGCCACGACCAACAGCCTCTGCCCGGCCGCCACCCGCTCGCCTCGTGCCACGTAGATGTCCTGGACCACTCCCGTGATCGGCGAGCGAAGGTCGAGCGTGGAGAGCGAGTCATTCTCGTCATCGGGAACCGCCGGATTCGGCTCGCTCGTGCCGTCCTTCCTGCCCTCCATCGTGCCCACGAGCGCGATGAGGTGTTCCGTCGCAATTTCGAGAACCCGCTCGGCCTGATGTAATTCGGCCTCCGCCTTCCGCTTGGACTGTCGCGTTCCAAAACTCGACTCCTCGCACTCGGCCCGGAACTTCGCGGACGCCGACTCCAGGGCGGCCTGACGTTCCTCGACGACCCTCCCCGAGAGGAGACCATCCTCGGCGAGCGATCGCGTGCCGGCGTTGAGTTTCTCGGCGTACAAGAGCGTCGAGTATGCCCCGAGGATCCGATCACGGGTCTCGCCGAGGGGTCGCTTCGCGAATTCCTCCTGCACGCGTTCGAGCGGCGGATGAGTCTCGAGTGCCGTCAGGAGCGACTGGACGTTGGCGGCAATCGTGGAAGCCCATTCGACGGCCTCTGCGGCGATCCGCCGACCGTCCTCGCAGGCGGCCACCTCGTCACGGGCCATGCCCACATCCCGGCTCGAGAGTTCGGCGAGCACATCACCCCTCGCGACGGTCTGCCTCACGACCGCGGAGACGCTCATGACGATGCCATCGACTGGTGCAACGTAGTCGATCTGTTTGCGGTCGTCGTAGTCGATCCGCCCCGGCACCGTGAGGACATCCCGCAATTGCATCTCGACGGCCGTCGCGAACTCGACATCCATTCCCCCGGGCAGCCGCACAGTCGTCGAGGCGGATGCAGGTTCTGCACGGACAGCGGGCTCCTCATGCTGCCCTCCGGCGAAATGAT
Source organism: Planctomycetaceae bacterium (assembly GCA_046091125.1). Taxonomy (GTDB): domain Bacteria; phylum Planctomycetota; class Planctomycetia; order Pirellulales; family UBA1268; genus UBA4655. The sequence goes on along the minus strand of JBJTBB010000100.1, from coordinate 1,264 downwards.
GGGTCGCCAACCACCACCACGCCAGGCCCAAACATCCGAGTACGGCGACCAGGAACGATCCTCGGGCGAGCGACTCTGCTCGCGTCGGCTGACGGGCGACTCCGTGGATGGACGGATCATTCATGGGCCAACCTGCTTTCGAAGGATCTCGTCGGCCGGGGGAGCGACCGACTCAGCGACCGGTTGATTCGGCGGTGGCAGCGGACGGATCTCGTCCTCGAAGACCGTCCGCTGCGGGCGGGACGCCGGTTCGTCACCCCGCGGCGGGAAGGTTTCGAGTTGCAAAAGGCTTGCGATGGTCACCGCCCCGCTCCAACGGCTCTCCTGAGCATCCACGAACGCGAGTTCCGTCTCTGTCAGGATGCGCTGGGCTTCGAGCAGTTTCAGGAAATTCACCTCTCCCTGTGAGTACAGCCGCTGCATGATGGCGACCGTCTCGCGAGCCTTGGGACGGATCGCTTCATCGTACCAGGCCACCATGCGCTGGGACGTGCGATAGTCGGCGATGGCCCGTGCGGTCTGTGCGGCGAGATCGAGTTCGACGTTCCTCAAATCGGCCTGTGCCTGGACAATTGCGGCACGCGCGGAACGGATGTTCCCCTGGTTGCGGTCGAACAGCGGTACGGCGAGCATCACTTGGGCGAGTCCCTGATCCTGCGGAGGATTGCCGACCTGCCGCTGGTAGCCCCCCATGAGGTTCACGTTTGGAATCGGCTGGACGGCCGCCCGATCGAGTGCCCATCGCGCCCGCGCAACTTCGGCCGACGCCGCCCTGGGAAGCGCATTGGCCACGACAACTTCTTCCTGCAGATCGGGCAGATCAAAATCGGGGAGATCGGCCAGGAGGTCACCGTCGACCCACGGGATCGCCTCGCGAGGAACGGCCGCCGCGACGGCCAGTTCTCGACGTGAGGTCTCGACGAGCACGTCGGCGTTGAGGACCCGAACCCGTGCACGATCGAACTCGATGCTCCAGAACAGGACGTCGGCCTTCGTACCCTCGCCCGCTGCGGCCAACTGTTCCCCGATGTCGTAGGAACGCTTCGAAATGTCGAGAAGCGTTCGGTAGATCTCGGCCCGCCGCTGCGAAACAAGGAGCGAATAGAACGCCCCGCGGACGCCAGTGAGCACGTCGAATCGTGCCCGAATGTATTCGTACTGGGATCGCTGCACCTCCCGCAGGGCGGACTGTTGCTGAAGCCGTAGCTTGCCCGCAGTGACGATGTCCTGTGCCACGGTGCCCGACCACTGACTGTCGCTGCCG
>JBJTBB010000099.1:0-6346 GCA_046091125.1 Planctomycetaceae bacterium | reverse complement strand
ATCGATCGCGTGGGCGTTTTGACTCTGCGCAAGTAAACCGGACGACCAGATCTGGTCGTCACCGCGAGGCTTCCGCTCGTGCATCACCACGAAACTCGGCAAATCGTCGTTGAGCGTCCCGAGGCCGTAATCGAGCCACGCCCCCATGCTCGGCATGCCGGGACGATTCAGACCGCACATCAATTCCATCGCGGCGGGAGCATGGTTGTTGGCACGCAGGTGCATCGAATGAATGAAACACATCTCGTCGACGTGCCGGGCGAGGTGCGGAAAGATGTCGCTGACCCACGTGCCCGATTCGCCATGCTGTGACCACTTGAATGGGCTTGGCAGGCAGGTGCCGCTGGTCTGGAAGAAGCCGACCTGTTTGTCGGCACCGGGTAGAGGCTGGCCGCTCCTAGCTTGTAGTTCGGGCTTGTAGTCCCATGTGTCGACCTGCGAAGGTGCTCCCGTCATGAACAGCCAGACGACCCGCCGGGCCCTCGCTGGAAAGTGCGGAGAGGCTTCCGTCGGCACTGCACCCGCACCTCCATCGGCATGCGACTCACGGGCCAGCATCGACGCCAGTGCAACGGCCCCAAAGCCAAGCCCCGCATCACGCAGAAATCGTCTGCGCGCCGGCAGCACGAGTTCACGGGCTGCCACCCGGGGTTGATCGATGCCGTTCACGAGAAGCCTCCGAGGAGATGATTCAGGCGAATCGGGCCTTGCGAGGCCGGGTTCGGGATGGTGACGCCGGATGGACCGGCGTTCGATCGCCACACGGGATCGCCACATTCAATCGACATAGATAAACTCATTCAGACACAGCACCAGATGCGAGGCATCGACGATCGCAGCGTCGAGTTTGGCCTGGTTTCCGCCCGCCTCGTCGCGGCGACCTGTCAGGAAGGCCTGGAGTTTCTCCCGTTCGTCCTCCGATGGCCTGCGGGCAAGTGCCGTCATGAACAGCCGATCGATCACAACGGTGTCGTCGGCCGTTCCGGCACGTACCCTCTGTGCAAGACCCTCGGCGGCCTTGCGGACGAACGGCGCATTCATCATCGCCAGGGCCTGGGTAGGCACGGTCGCCACACCCCGCAGGCCCACCGACTGCACCGGCTCGGGCTGGTCGAAGACCTTGAGGAAAGCGTCCGGGGCGCTCCGCTTCACCCGAAGATAGACGCTGCGACGGGGCTGCCCGAGATCCGTGAAACTCGGGCCGCCGAGGGTGGTGTCGAGGCGTCCCGAGACGGCTAGCAAAGCATCCCGGATCGCCTCCGCCTCGAGACGGATGGGTCGGCGATGCCAGATGAGTCGATTGTCTGGATCCTTGGACCGCGATTCATCGACCACGTCACCCGCCTGCCGGTAAGTCGCGCTCGTCACGATCAGCCGGTGGATCGCCTTGAGGCTCCATCGCTCCTCCGCCAGCCGACTAGCCAGCCATTCGAGTAGTTCGGGGTGACTCGCTGCATTCCCCTGCGACCCGAGATCGTTGGGCGTGGCGACGATGCCACGACCGAAATGATGGTGCCACAGCCGATTGACGATGACGCGGGCCGCGAGCGGACCAGCACCGTCCTCCAGATCGGTGAGGAAGCGGGCCAGTCCCATGCGCGAGTCGGGAAGCGGCTTGGACTGCGGGTCGGAAAGCAGCCGCTGCTCGGCGGCATCGTCAGTGATCGTTGCCAGTACAAATCCTGGAGCCGCCTTCTCCTTCTTGCGATTCACCTCCCCGCGGGTGAGCACGAACACATCCGGCCCGCCCGGGCTCACCCCCGGAGAGTTTCCGGTGCTCACCCAGGGTCCATTGGTCGCCGCGTAGACGGGCACGAGCGTCAGTTTCGGCTCACGGGCATCAAGCGCATCGAGCGCCGCGAGCAGTCGTTCCGCATCAGCATCGAATCGCCGGAGCCATCGAAGGAGTTCGAGGCCGGTATTCTGATCTGGCACTCCGCCAGACGACCGCGACGACTCCAAGAGGATCGCGATTTCACGATCCGCCTGCGACGCGGTGCCGGCCGTGAGGCCGGTCGGGACAGCCTCGGTGGTCGCGGCCAATCGGAACCGCGCGAAGCCATGCTGCTGTGACTGAAACCGCAACTCGACGGTGAGAAGCGTTCCGCCCTCGAAGCCGATGGGAGCGTCAAAGCCGATGATGGCGGCGTGGTCACGACCAGACTGCCCGCCGACGGACCAGCCCGTGACGGCATCGGCGTCGACGGCGCCGGCGAGTGGCTTTCCCATCTCCTCGAAACTGGCCGCGAGCGGCTTCAGGATGGGCTCGACGAGCTTGCGATCGGCGGCAGGCACCAGTGGTGATGCCGTCACCTTCATCCCGGTCAGCCGAAACGCCCCCTCCGCCCCGGTTCTCGGGCCGCCCCCGGGAGCGGATGGGCTCGCGAGCGCCTCCACCCTCAACGCGGACAGGTCCCGCTGACGCGTGCGGAAGGTGAGTGTGTAGGTGTCGTCACCGGCGGGCGTCCCCATGGCCGCGACGACATCCCCTGGCTCCTTCGCGAGCGTCATCTTCACCGCACGCATCGACTGCGGCTCGAGGATTTGCCAGGGCGCCGACTGCCTCGCGAATCCCGAGGCGGCGAGCCAACGGCCCAGCCTCGCCGTGAGGTCATCCACACGAAACCGCTCCACATCGGCTGCGACGGGACTCCGTTCGGCCTGCCAGATCTCTCGCTTCATTCTGGAGCCTTCCGGATCCCGATCGATGCCGTTCTCGCGCTGAACGGTCTGCCCGAGACAGGCGATCATCGCGTAGTAGTCGCGATGCGCGATCGGATCATATTTGTGGTCGTGGCATCGGGCACACCCGATCGTCATGCCGAGGACACTCGAGCCGATCGTGCTCACCATGTCGTCAAGTTGGTCGTACCGGATCGGCTCCACGGTCTTGGCGGTCACCTGGCCCGGATAGGGACCGGCGACGAGGAGCCCTGTCGCGCTCGTCGCGTCGTAATCGCCCGGCCTGAGAAGGTCACCCGCCACCTGTAGGCGGATGAATTCATCGAACGGCATGTCGGCGTTGACCGCCCGTATGACCCAGTCACGGAAGTGATAGGCTCCCCCTCGATCGGCATCGAATTCGTAGCCACCACTCTCGGCGTACCGCACCGCATCCAGCCAGTGTCTTCCCCACCGCTCCCCGAAGGCAGGACTCGCGAGTAGGCGATCGACCAGTCGGTCATAGGCATCCGCCGACGGATCTGCGACGAACGCCTCCAGCACCTCGGGTGACGGCGGCAGCCCCGTGAGGTCGAAGGACACCCGCCGCGCCAGCGTCTCCCTGGCCGCCTCGCGGTTGGGAGCGATTCCCGCTTCCTCGAGCGCCGAGAGAATGAACCTGTCGATGTCGTTGCGGGGCCATGCAGCATCGCGCACCGACGGCGGCGAGACCGGGGAGAGTCGCCGGTACGACCTGTGTGTGCGGCCGGCCGCGACGTCGATCGACCGCTCGTCTACCGTCGCGGGTGGCTCGTCACGGGGGTCGGGAGCGCCCATGTCGATCCATGACTCGAAATCGGCGATCACCTGATCGGGAAGCTTGCCGGCCGGAGGCATTTCGAAACCGTCGTGCCGGAGCGCCGCGAGGATCAGGCTCCGCTCACGATCACCCGCAACGACGGCGGCGCCGCTCTCCCCCCCCTTCAGGAGACCGGAGCGAGTGTCGACGAGAAGTCCGGCCTTGAGCTTACCGGTACGCAGCGCGTCGGCGGAGTGACACTGGTAACAATGTTCCGCGAGCACCGGTCGGATCTTCGACTCGAAGAACGCCAGGGACTCCGGAGGCACGGGCGTGGGGCCCGGGATCGACTCGGCGGCCAACGTCCGTCCCAAAGCGAGCGCGAACATGACGATCGTCGGCAACGACCGAAGGACCGGGCGGATCTCGCATCGGGAGACCAACTGGAAAGCCATCGGCAGCCCTCAAACCATTCTGTCCGTCACCCCATTCTGTCCGACACCCTAGTGTAGATCGCCTTTCAACCGGGTTCATCGTCAGACTATAGCTCGATTTTCCCGAATGATGCGGCGGTTGGCCGATTTCGTGCTTCCAAGTCGCGGCCGCGGTCATTCGAAGTTGACGACCCCTGGCAGAAGGACGGGAATCAACCCGATCGTGCGGATTGAGTCGAGGCCGCTCCCACCGTCGATGACGCCATCCTCACCGACGTCAAGATCCTTGAACTCAAACCTGTCGTCGCCGCTGCCAAGATTGAAGAACACGCCCTCGATCGCACCGACTGATTGGGTCCGCACGAGGTCGTCGTTGCGTCCACTATCGATCGACAGTTTCCCGCCGGCATCGACGTCGGTGAGGTCGATGGCATCGTCGCCGTTTCCGGTCTTGATGCTGAAACTGCCAGCCGTCACGACGTTTTTGAAGCCGACTGTGTCGATACCACTGTCGGTCGTTACCTCGAGACCGCCTCCCCGGACATCCTCGAGGCTGACGACAGCATCTCCCCGATTGGCCGTGATCAATGCCTTGCCGGCGAAGGCCGTCGACCTGACCGAGATCTGATCCGCCGCCTTCCCGGTCTTCACGGTGACGTTGCCAAGCGCCGTCATCCGGTCGATCACAACCTGGGATGACCCAGCCTTTTCCAGATTGATCGAAACCGCGTTGCCGACGAGGACGGTCTCGGGCCGACGCTGGCCACCGGCCAGTGGGGCAGCATCGATCTCATCGACAAAACCGGTCGTGCCATCCTTGATGAAGGCACGAACGAGACTGAAGGCTCCACCGACCGCATCAACCTCCACCGAACCCCGTCCCTTGGAGATGGACAGCCCGTTCCTGATCAACGGCGCGAACAAATCGTCGATGAACGTGAACTGCCGGTCATGCGCCGGCCCGAACTCGGTCAGGGTCTCCACGAGGCCCGCGACGATTCGCAGCTGTTCACCGTCTCCGGCACCCATGTCGACGGTCATGCTTCCCAGGATGTCGATCGGGCCGATGAAGGAGACTCGATCCGACCCGTCACCTGCCTTCACCCCGACATCACGGAAGGTCACTTCGACTTCCTTACGTTGTTCATTGGGAGATGGAGCATCGTCACCTTCCACCAGCGTGATCGTGAAGTCCTCCTCGTAGGCTGCCTGGGGTCCCTGCGCAACGAGTTCGTCGTCGCCGCTGCCGAGCGTGATCATCAGGAGTCCCTGCAGGATCACATCTGGAGCGAAGGAGACACGGTCGTTACCACTGCCGGTGTCGACCGTGCTTGAACCGCTCACCCGAAGGATGCCCGTGTCCACCGTGTCGGAGCCCGATCCCGTACGCACGCTCATCGAACCTGTGACGCCGAGATGGACGAGGTTCAGCGCATCGTTGCCATTACCCAGATCGAACAGTGCCGCCGTCAGATCGACGGAAAGGACCGATCCGACACTGATCGCGTCATCACCGCCGCCCATCTTGACCTCGAGACGGGCGACGCCGGTGAACACGAGGTCGTTCGATCGTTGGCCGTTGAATACGATGCCGGTCGAGCCATCCGTACTCCGAACGCGCAGCCCTTGGCCGCCGAAGCCCGCGAGCTGCCGCTCGATGACCACGGCGTTGTCAGCTCCGTCGCCGATGAGTTTCAACAGGCCATTTTGCAACGATGCCTTGACGTCGCCGGCCAGGGCCAACCGGGTTTCGAGCTGCTGCGGCGCGACGAGGACCGGTCGGGCCGGACGTCGTGAGCATCGCATGGTCGTCTCCATTTTCTGGGCAGGGATGAGGGATGTGCCGTGTCCTAACGGTGCTAGCGCAGTTCGGACGGGAGTGTTACAGCGGGGCCCGCCGTCGGCCTCTGGGACGTGCGGCGGGGGCTTCAATGGAGCCGGCCTCGTCCAAACGATACCCTGCCAAGAGGGGTACATTCGGGGTTCGCGAGGCCTCCGTCCGCCATCCGCGCATCTCCCCTCCCGATGCTCAACGATACCGCCAGTTGGGACGCCGTCATCAGCCACCTCGAGGCGTTCGTGAACGGCTGGGGCGACGGACCGCCACCGTTCCTTTCCGACCATCTGCCGAGTGGTCCCCCGGGAATCCGCAGGCGGGTGCTCGTCGAACTTGTCAAAGCGGACATCGACGCAAGACTCGTCGTAGGGTGTCCTCGGTCCATCGGCGACTATTGTCGGGACCATCCGGAACTCACCGAACAGGATGACTGCCTGCTCGAGGTCATCCACGAGGATTTCCATCTGCGTCGGCGGCACGGCGAGCCGGTGTCGATCGACGCATATTGCCGGGACTATCCCAGGCTGGCCGAACAGATCCGTCGTTGGTGCCGATACCTCGACGGAGCCAGCACGATCTCTTCGAGTTTGGCCGCGGCCGTGCACATCCCCGACT
>JBJTBB010000098.1:0-5154 GCA_046091125.1 Planctomycetaceae bacterium | reverse complement strand
CGCCGCCGTGGGCCACCTGCGCGAGCGGGGTGTCGAGGATCTGGCGCAGATCACCCTGAGGAGCGACGGCGCCTCGGTGTACGAGTGCACCAGCGCCGACGAGGTGGTCGACCTCGTGCAAGGCGGACAGGGCGTGTTCGGTATCGCGGTCGGTCGGGTCTGGCGTGAGGTCGAGGGAACGCTCGCCGAGATGCCGCACGAGCGTCCCGAGCAGGACGAGCCCGGCGAGCATCCCTCCGACGAGCGTCTCATGGTTCGGTAGCCGCTCGATCGCCATATCCTCGATGGGATGGCAGGAGGCCCAGTGCCCGAGATCGTGGACGAGTGCCGCGAGTACGAAGGACCGGGCGTCCTCCTCGCCGACCGTCTCCACGACGCGGGGGTCGTGCCGCAGTCTTGATAGAAACTCGAGCGCCAGACGGAACACTCCCAGCGAATGCTCGAACCGACTGTGGACGGCGCCCGGATAAACGAGGGATACCAGCCCCAACTGACTCACCCGGGCGAGTCTGCGCATCTCCGGGGTGTCGATGATCCTCCGGACCCTCGGCGGCAAGGGAACCGAACGATCGGGAGGGATCCTGATGGCCTCATGGCCCGCACCGAGCATGTCCAGTTCGGGCAGTGTCGAAAAAGTCATCGGGCGGATTCCGTTCCTGATCCGGGTCAGATCGGCACGAGACCGGCCAGCCATCGCATGGACGCGGTGACGAGTATGTAGAAAGAGTAGTGGACGACTGCCGGTCCCCAATCGAGTTCAAGGCTTGCAAGCGCCGCCAGTGCGCCGGCAAAGACGAAGAACGGGCCGACCACGAACCACTGCCACATCTCCTGAACGGTCTCATCGGGAAGGAAGCCCCGGACGGCCCAGAGCCCGGCGTAGACAGCTGCGCAGATCGCGACTCGTGTGATCAGATCCCGTCCCCGCCAGGGATCGAGGTCGCGATTACGGACCATCGCGTAACCCATGAGCACGCAGGGGATCGCCACGATCAGTGCTGCGAGCCCTTGAATGATCCACGGTGGCCCGCCGCCCCCCCAGGCCCTGCCAGCCACCCATGATCCGATCAGCATTGAAAGGATCGCCGACAGTGCCCCGATGATTCGGACCAGCGGCACGGGTCTGTCCCTCTTCGGGAGGGGCCGCAGTGGAATCGCGCCCGGGGCTGTCGCCGGTCCGGCAACTCGCTCCGGCTCGTGAATGACAACCGATTCGACGGCCGGCTTGGGAATCGTGATCGACTTCTTGCACTTCGGGCATGGGCCGGTGCGACCTGCATACTGCTCGCTGACCGAAAAACGGGTTTTGCAGCCCGTGCAGACGACCTGGATCGACATGAGCAACCTGGAATGAGGAACGGCTTGCTGCTGCGAGAAGACGCAGTGTCGGGCCCCCGTTGTGGAGCGTCAAGCGGCGGACAGCCCAGGGAGACGTTGGGTGTAAACTGCGATCATGGAATCGATCACGTTCAGTTGCCCAAACGGGCATCAGTACACCGTGCCAGCGTCATTTGCGGGGAAGAAGACCAACTGCAAAGCGTGCGGCGTCGCGTTCGTCATTCCGAAGCAATCGGTGGTCCTTGAATCACCGACAGCCGCGGTAGTGCCGGTGGAGGTGATCCCCGATGCACAGCCGTCGAATCCAGAACAACCGACCATGGCGGCGGCAGCGGAGCACGCCTTCCCGGCGCTCGGAGTCTTGCAGCAGATTCCCTCGACGACCACGACGTCCATCGATCCATTTCCACCATCAGCCGCGTATCCAGGGATTCCTTTTTCATTGCCGCCCATGGCACCAGCGGATCCTTTGACGCCGCCGGCGTCGGCAGGGGATTCGTTCTCGACGATCGAGAATGGCACCGCCCGGCTCGTCGCCAAGCTCTGGGATCTCCGCGGAGAGAATGGGATCGTCGAGTTGCACCTATCGAACGGAAGCCCAATTCTCCCGGAGTTTTACGACCCGCATCTCTCGGATGGAACGCACGGTGTCTTCGCGAATCACCTTCCAGACGGCACTGTCACCCTCACCGCCGTGCGATGGGATACCGTGCAAAAGGTGATCGTCCGCAAGGTCGAGGGGCTGCCCGACGGAATGTTCGAGGATTTTGAGACCTGACCGAATCGCCTCGCACCAGCAGGTCGGATCCTGCTCGCCAAATTCCATGAAGAGTCGTCGAATCGTCGAATCGAAACGCGGGCGTCAGTCAGCCTTCCTCGTCGAGGTCTCCCTCGGTGATCATCGTGAAGCCCTTGCTTCCGAGGGTCTCGAGCCCGATGTCGATGTTGTCCACCATTAGGGCCACCGCTGGCCGTCCCCGGGGACGCGCGAGAATGGGATAGGCCTGGATGATGTTGACCTCCGCCTGCAGGAGAGCCGTGCAGACTCGCAGGAGCGGCTGAGGGGAATCAGGCAGTTCCACGCCGATGAGGTCGCTTTCGATCATCGCGAGCCCCGCCCGCTCGAGGATTTCCCGTCCCTGTTCGGGGTGACTCAGGAGAAACCGCACGAACGCGCACTCACCAGCATCATTGATCGACAACGCGACGATCCTGACCCTCGAGCCGTCGAAGCGCCGCACCACTTCCAGCAGCTGTCCGACTCGGTTTTCGAGAAACACCGTGAACTGACGGAGTGTTGGCCAATTGCGTCCGCGGGCCGTTGCGAAGCCGACGCTGCCGCCGTCCTGCGATTCTCCAGCACTCATGAGGCCCTCGCTCCCGGAGGATCGATTGGTCGACGGACGGTCGTTCTTGCGGGTGGGTCCAGGACTCGACCGTTCCGAGGAATGAGCATCCCTGCTGATCCCTGTTCCTCGACAGACGTGGCAGAATACGTCCGACTCAGGACGACGGTCAAACGACCCCTGGCCCGGAGAGGCGCACGTGCAGGACCACTTTCACGACACGGAGATCAGGGTTCGCTACCAGGAAACCGACGCCATGCGCCGGGTGTACCACGCCCATTACCTCGCCTACTTCGAGACCGGGCGCACCGAGATGCTGCGGGCCGCGGGGGGAAGTTATCGGGATTTCGAAGAGTCGGGAAGATATCTGGTCGTCGCCGAGGCAACCTGCCGGTACCTCAAGGCGGCAGGTTACGACGATCTCCTGATCATTCGGACGCGACTCGCGAGGGTGCGCCCGGCCAGTCTTGAACACACCTACGAGGTCTTTCGGAACGGCGAACTACTGGCCACCGGGCGAACGGTGCTCGTCTGCGTCGATCGGGAGGGAAGGGTCACCCGGATCCCGGAATGGCTTCCCGGAGTCGAGGCGACGTGACGATGGATTCCGATCGTACCGCCGTTGCATTGCCGTAGCGGTGCAGGGTTTCGCTCAGCGACTGCTCCACAAGGAAGGGGAGCAGTTCGATCCGGGCATTCGAGACGAGTGGATGGGAGAATAGCGGGATGTCATGGGTTGCCGCGGAAGCGGTGATGGCTGCCTCGACGGGTCCGATCGTACGAATCGACGGGCCCGGTCGGTCGCCGCCAGTCGACGTCATCTCGAGGATGCGACTCGAGCACTCCTGCACTGGCTCGATCCGTGCGTCCGCCCCCGACCAGCGGACAAACCCATCCAGCCAGACGGGCCCAAAGGCCATGCTGACCGGCATCGGCACCCCCACCGTCGCTGCGAGCAGCACCAGTGCGGCAAGGTCATCCGGCAGTTGGTCCGTCTCCTTCGATAGCCTGACAAGCATCGCGACTCGCCGACGATATCGAAACACGTTCGACTCGCATCCCAGTTCGCTGGGGTCGTGCGGCCGCCCGAATTCTTGGTCGAGGTGGTACGCCGCGCTTCCGGCGATCGATTCCAGCCTCCGGAGCGATTGTTCCGACCAGGGCCTGCCCGCAGGATCGAATCGTCGGATCGTGTCCAACAAGCGTCGCACCCGCGGAGGGACCGGGCCGACGGAGCAGGGCAGTGCCGTTTCCCGCCAGCTGCATAGTTGACCGACGTAATTCGGCCCACCCGCTTTCGCTCCCTGTCCGACGCTCGATCGCTTCCAGCCGCCGAACGGCTGACGTCGGACGATCGCTCCCGTCGTGCCCCGGTTGACGTACGCGTTTCCCACAGCGATCCGTTCCTTCCATCGGGCGATCTCACCCTCGTCGAGCGAATGGATGCCGGCTGTCAGCCCGAACGCTGAATCGTTGGCCATGTCCAGGGCCTCATCGACGTCGTTCGCCCGCATGATGCCGAGCACCGGGCCGAAACACTCCGTCCGATGGAACCACCCTCCGAGAACGACACCCAGCCGGATCCCTGGGCTCCAGAGCCCCGGGTTTGCCGCCGATTGCCGTGGTTTGAGAAGCCACTGCTCGCCGGCATCCAGTGCGGTGAGCCCCCTGGCGAGGTTGCCTTCCGGCGGTCGTATCAGCGGAGTGACCGTCGCGGATGCATTCCATGCCGAATCGACGACCAGGCTCGCGGCCGCCTCGTGGAGAGCGTCCAGGAACCGCGGATCGTCGTGGACATCGGCCTCGAGGATGGCCAGGCTGGTTGCCGAACACTTCTGACCGGCGTGCCCGAACGCTCCCCGGACGATGTCCTTGATCGCCAGATCGGTGTCGGCCGCCGCGGTCACGATCAAGGAGTTCTTTCCACTCGTCTCACCGAACAGACGGATATCGGGCCTCCAGGATCGAAACAGCTTCGCGGTCTCGTAACCACCGGTCAGGATGACCGCAGACACCTGCTCGTGGGTGACGAGCCGTCGACCGACATCGCCGTCGTCGACTGGAAGAAACTGCAGGACCTCACGGGGTACGCCAGCGGCCCACAACCGTTTCACGAGTTCCCAGGCGACGAGCACGCTCTGCGGGGCCGGCTTGAGAATCACGGCGTTGCCGGCGGCGAGTGCCGAGAGGCAGCCTCCCGCGGGGATGGCGAACGGAAAGTTCCAGGGCGGGGCGATCTCCACCACGCCGAGAGGGTCGGGTGTCGTACCGTCCGTCCAGCATGGATCCTCGAGCGATGCCGCGTAATACGAGGCGAAGTCGACCGCCTCGGAAACCTCCGCATCGGCCTCCAAGGCGGCCTTGCCGGCATCCAGCACCATCGCTCCGATGGCATCACCGCGGCCACGAGCCAGTTCGGCGGCGGCCGATCGCAACACGGCGCCCCGCCCGTCGATGCCCAGGGCCATCC
>JBJTBB010000097.1:0-2918 GCA_046091125.1 Planctomycetaceae bacterium | reverse complement strand
GTCTCCGCCGCTCGGACATGGCGAGTGGTCGGCGTGCAGGATGGCGATTCGCTGACGTGCCTCGACGAAGTGGGTGGGCAGCAGAAGGTGGTTCTGGCGGGAATCGACGCCCCTGAAATCGGACAGGACTACGGCAAGCAGTCTCGGGACGCTCTGGCGGACATCGTCTTTGGACGAGCCGTCCAGGTGATCGAGGAGGGACGAGATCGGCAGGGTCGCACGATCGCGAAGGTTCTCGTCGATGGTGACGACATCAACCGTCGGATGGTGGCTGGCGGCATGGCCTGGCACTATTCGGCCTACTCCACCGATCCCGACTTGGATTCCCTCGAGGCCGCTGCACGAGTCGCTGGACGCGGCCTCTGGTCGCAGCCCTCACCAGTCGCCCCATGGGACTACAGACGCAGTGCGGCCGCCGACACGACGGTCGCGTCGTCCGCTGAATATCCTCCCAAAACCGGCTGAGCGACCGGCGAGAGGCCAGGAAGCCTGATCTCTGCGAACTCCCCAGTGTTTCCGGCAAATCTGAAAAGCGGGCGACCGGACTCGAACCGGCGACATCCAGCTTGGGAAGCTAGCGCTCTACCAACTGAGCTACGCCCGCAATCGTCGCTAATCATCGTCCCGAAAATGGGTCGAATTGCAAGCCGGGATCCGATGTGGAGCTTGCGGGAATCCGGTGGAATGACACGGAGGAGGTTGTGATCGGCCGGTTCGAATAGGCCGGAAACCACTTTCCGCGTCCCGTACACTTCAGGCATGGCTCCAAGCACCCCAAAGCGCGCGGTGACTCCCGACACGCCGGCCCCACCACCCTTTCCCCTACCCGGCGATGGTGTCGTGGTGAAGGGAGATGAACCACCGCGGGTCGCCCCGCGAGGAAGGATGGCGTTCATCGGCTGGGCGGCCCTTGCCACGGCGGTGCTCGGCGTTGGCAGCATTCCCTGGCTGCTGTCGGACAACAACAGGCTTTCAGGGCTTCTCGAGTCGCTCACTCCCAAACTGGATGCCGACATCGTGGTCGGCGCCGCCCGCGTCGGATGGACTGGTCCGATCATCATCGAAGATCTACGCATCGTGCCAAAACAGGGTGGCTTGGCCCCGCTGATCGTGCCGCGATTAGAGGTTGAGCACGGCCTCGCGCGGCTCGCCCTCTCGCTGGGTGACCTGGGGCGGGTGAGAGTCCATTCACCGGAGCTGCGGGTCGTCTTCAATGCCGACCGAACGTCCAATCTGACGGCGCTCGTTCGGCCGCAAGCGATCGAGGGAAGTGCAGGTGGACGGATGCGGCGACAGTTGACGCCCCTCAGGGCGCGGATCGAGGTCGAGGATGCAATCGTGCGGATCGACGGGCCGTGGGACGGTGAACCCTGGACGAGCGATGCAATCGATTTGCAAGCGAGCCTCGCGGCTTCCGCGGACGGAGCCTGGAGTGAGTGGACGATCGAGCCGTGTACGTTGCTTCGCAACGCCAGATTGCAGCCGAGCGTCGCACAGGGAGTCCTGGTCTACGTCGCCCCCCAGCTCGCCGGGGCCACCCGCATGGAAGGCCTCTTTTCACTTGAACTCGACGGCGGGCGACTGCCACTGGGCGATCCGGCGTCGGGCTCGCTCGCCGGCACGCTGTCGATGCACTCGGTGGACCTCGGACCTGGCCCGATCGTCCAGCAGTTCATCGCGAGGCTCCCGGGCGGGCTTCCGATCCCCCAATCGATTCGGATCGCCGACGATGCCGACGTGGCGTTTCAACTGTCTGACAGAAGAGTTTTTCACCAGGGTCTCGAGTTCGGCGTTCCGCTTCCCGATCCAGGTTTGCGTCTGGATGTCGAATCCAGCGGTGCGGTCGCCCTCGACGACGGCGGGCTCGATCTGACTCTCGCGCTGCCGTTTCCCGACACCGTCCCACCGAATCGGCCGCTGCTCCAGGTGCTTGCCGGGAAGACGATTTCGGTCGGCGTCAGGGGAGTGCTTGGTCAGCCGGAAGTGGTTTTCAACGGATCGATCCGGGATGTCCTGGGTGGTGTGCTGGGAAATCTGCTCGGGTCTGGCGCGCCGATGCTGCCTCCCCTGGGAGATTCGTCAGCGATTGAGCGAGGTGGGGCGACCGCAGCGGATGCGATTGGAGGGATTCTCGAGGAGATCGCACGACGTCGCGCCGAGCGGCAGGCGGCCGCAAACGAGAACACGGGCGACGCACCGAGAACACGGCTTCGTGACCGACTGCGGGCGAGAGCGGCCAGAGAGCGGTCGGGTCGCTCGTTCGGCGAGGACGGAGCGCCCGGGAGTCCCGACTGAATTCATCGGGACCCCAGGGCTATCCGAGAATCATTGGCACGCGGTCCGGGATGACGGTTGTCGACGATACGGACTCGTTGGCCTATTTCTCAGGAGCTGCGGCGGCCGGGGCGGCTGGAGCCGGCGCGGCGGGAGCCTCCTTGGCGCTTGAAGCCGATTTCGTCGCATCCGTTGGACGCTCGCTGATAACCTCACCGGAGGACACGGGTTCTGCACCGCTCGTGGTGCTGGGTGATGCGTCCGAGCCGATGGCACCGTCATCAACGGTTCCAGTCGAGCAGCATTCAACAACCGTTGGTTCGCATGCCGCCGGACGGCAGCAGCGATGCCGTCGATGTCGGAAGCCCGCCTCGGCGCTGGAAGATCCTGCAAGGATGGCGAAGCCTGCGAAGACGGAGATACCTGTCAGAAAAGCGAATCGTTTCATCTGATGCTCCATTCCAGAGTGTTCGTACCCATCAGCCTCAGGGCCAAATCATCCTTCGCATGAGCGACTCGCTCACGAAAGGCCCTCTCGACGATACCCAGCAGACGGTCCCGGTCAACCAAGCGGTCAGGCTGGGTCCGCCGGAGCGGCAGATGGTCAGGAAAGAACGGGCTCGACGAATGATTTGCGAGGGAAG
>JBJTBB010000096.1:0-4949 GCA_046091125.1 Planctomycetaceae bacterium | reverse complement strand
CCGCGGACGAGCAGGATGTGGTCTTGCTGTCGGCGGTCGACTTCGTGCGTGGCGAGTTTGAGGCCTAGCGGCTGGAGGTGGAAGTGGAGAAGCCCGCCGTTGGGGCGCTGGTCGGCGAGCGGGATCGTCTGCACGGATTGCTCGACCAGACCCAGCCCGTGGCGGGGCCTTCCGACAAGGTCGTTCGGATCCCGGAGTCACGGGAGATTCCCAAGGGGGCGGTCCTTTCGGAAGTCATCTGTCACGGCGACAGACTCTACGTCGCAGATTTCGAGCCCTTCGAGAAGAAGGCCTTCGCAGCGCTCGGATCGAAGCGGCAGGTTCTCGTCCGGGAGATGACCAAGGATCCGCAGGGTCGCGAGACCCCGGTCTTCGACCATGAAAAAACGAGCGAATTTCTGAACGGTATTTCACTCGGGAATCCGCTCTTCACGCTCAAATTTCCGGTCATCAAGACACAGACTGCCCTGCGGGTCGAGCTCCACCCGACGGAGAAGGCCGGTGACGAACCACTCAAGGCCGGCTCGCCGTATCGCAGGCTCCTCAGCGAGGTTAAAAAGTCCCCCGTCGGCGTCGTCTGGTTCCGAGTCATGCCGGACGGTTTCGAGACGTATATCGCGGCCCGGGAGCTGTGTGACAAGCAGGGGGTTCCGGCGGGGTGGGAGATGACATGGAGCCCGTTTTTCGTGAAGAACCTGCCCGACGTGCGGGTGAACCAACTGGAAAAGCCGCCGGCTCCACCGCCAAAGCCGGCGGACGGCATCGTGATTCCCTCACCGAAGAGAACCCTCGACTGAACGCGATCGCCGGCCGCTTCGACTCGGGCCGACTCGTTCCGGTTGAAAAAAACACAGTCGGCCGAAGGCCGTTTCGTCGGGTACGGTAGTGCCATCATGACGGAGCCGGCGCCCGATCAACCTGACGCGACCGAATCCCGTCCGCCAGCGGTCGGCGGATCACGAAGAATTCTTGTCGGTCTTGCCTGTGGGGCGATCCTCGGATTGCTCGCCAACGTGTTGGGCAGGGAGCAGCCGGTCACCGCTACCGCGGTCGTCGTCGCGGATGTCGTGGGCAACGTCTTTCTCCGAATGCTCTTCGTGATGGTGGTCCCGCTGGTCGTCTCGGCACTGTCACTGGCCGTCGCAGAAATCGGTGACCTCGCGAAGCTTGGACGACTGGGCCTCGCGACGCTCGGGGTGACCGCGGTCCTGTCAGGAGCCTCGGTGCTCATCGGACTCGGTTTGGTGAACGCGATTCGGCCAGGGGCGTCGCTCGAGGGGGCTCGCGATTCCGTTCTCGAGAAGTCGCACGGAGAGGCGGACCGACTGCTCGCCCAGGCTCGGGCCACCAAGTCGTTTCGCGACGTCATGATCGACATGATCCCGCAGAATCCAATCCAAGAGATGACCGGAGCCATTGACGGCAGTTCGAAGGGCAATGGCATGCTGGCCGTGATGGTGTTTGCGTTGCTGCTCGGAGCCGCGATCGCCGCCAATCCGGACTCGTGCGCGCCCCTGCGTCGATGGCTCGAGGCGTGGAACGTCGTCGCCATGACGGTCATCCGATGGGGCATGGAGATCGCACCGCTGGGGGCCGGCTGTCTGGTATTCGCGACTGTGGCCAAACTCGGCTTCGATGCGATCCTCTCGCTCGTGTGGTTCGCAGGCACCGTGCTCGTCGGCTTAGCGATCCAGTTGGTCGTCGTGTACCCGATGGCCCTGCGGCTCTTGAGCGACTTTCGGCCGACCGACTTTTTCCGCCGGGCCTCGGAGGCGATGCAGGTGGCCTTCGGAACGTCGTCGAGCAACGCCACGCTTCCGACGGCGCTGCTCGTGGCCGAGCGGGATCTCGGGCTCCGCCGCGATGCGGCCCGGTTCGTGCTCACGGTCGGGGCCACCGGCAACCAGAACGGCACCGCCCTGTTCGAGGGTGTCGTCGTGCTGTTTCTCGCACAGGTGTTCGGTGTCACCCTCACCGCCGGACAGCAGCTTCAGGTGGTGCTGATGGCGATGCTCGCAGGCATCGGCACGGCGGGCGTGCCCGGCGGATCGCTGCCGCTCGTGGCGGTGATCGCTCAGTCGGTCGGCGTGCCCGCGGAGGGGATCGGCATCATTCTCGGCGTCGATCGGATTCTCGACATGTGTCGAACCGTGCTCAACGTGACCGGCGACGACCAGGTCGCCGCCTGCGTCGCGGGTCGGGAGAGCCCGTCGTGATCGATCGACCACGTGCGGTCGATCTTGGCCGGACGGCGTGCAAGCCTGCCATGCGGAAATCCCATCAGGACGGTCATCGCACGGGTGGCGACCCGGCGGCGAGCATCCGTTCGAGCACGTTGGTCGTGATCCGCTGGAGCCGTGCATCGGGACCCTGCGGGGACGTGTAGACGCTCGGGCGGACGTATCCGGGCGGTGACGCGAGGCCGTCGGCCCACCAGCACGTCGCGGCATTGAAGACAATTGCATCCTTCGGTGCGGGATACACGGTGGCCGTGTAGGTGCCGCCGTTCGGCTTGCCGGGAGCCGACTGCGTGGGGCCCGTCGAGACGACTTCGAGGCCGGGTATCGATGCCGGATCACCGTGCCATTCCCACCCGATCACCCCGGGAATGGCGTCCCCCTGCTTCATGCCGGTGCCGGCATGGATCCAGTGGTCGGGATCCGAGCAGATCCAGTCGGCGCCGCCCGTGACGGGCCCTGTTGAGTGGGCACCCATCAGTTCGTTGCCGTAGGGACGCTCGTGCACGAGGGAACGCATCGATGCGAATTCCTTCGTTCCACCGGGAGGACCGAACACCCCGACCCGTTCGAACGCCCTTTGGCGTTCGTCGAGCAGCACTTTTCCGCAGACGGCGTTGCCAGAGAAAAAGCCGACGGAGATGCCCGCCTCGATTGCGGCCCGGACATTTCTGAACATCTCGATCGTCCAGTATTCATCGTGGCCGACGCTCAGGAATCCTTTGGCCCGCCGCAGTGAACGAGCGTCACGGTGCGTGTCGAGGTTCGACACGTACGTGACGTCATGGCCGAGCGATTCGAGCCAGAAGGCGAATGGGTATTCCCAGAGGAACCACTCGCCCGATCCCACCGACAGGGGCTGGTCGAGGATCTGGCAGTATTTCCCGTAGGGCCGGTCGAAACCGACCTGCACGCCACCCCCCCAATACCAGGTGTGGTCGCCGTCGTCGTAGAGGGAAAACTGATCCGGCCAGCGGTTGTAGGCCTGCCAGGTGAAGTCGCTGCACTGAAAGATGAAGTCAGCCTCCCGCTGGTCTCGCACGATGAAGATCACATAACTCTGCGGGGCAGGATCGTCGCCCGCGCGGCAGGCGAGCTTGCCGACGTACACGCCGCTGGTCCAGTCGGAGGGGACCGTCAGCTCGACCGTTGCGGGCCAGTCGCAGCGTCGCAGGCGTTTGCCACCGACCGCAGGCTCAGGCCGGGCGACTCCGGCGAATTCGCCGAGGCTGGCGACGTGCCGCCCCCCGTCGCCGCCGTACCAGCCCATCCTGTACAGGTCGATCGTGAAGGGCCTCGCGGGTCGGGTGCTCACGTGGATCGACAGTCTGTCACCCGCCAAGACGCTGGTGCTCGAACACCAGCCCTCGATCGCAGGACTGCGATACCGTGTGGCCTGATCGATCTCGACGTGCGAGAGCATCCAGTCACGGGTGCCCGGTCTCGCGTTTTCGGCACGAATCAGATCTGCTCGAGGCAATACCGCTTTGGCGGTTCGCGGCGACTGCGCGATCGCCGCCGCGCCGGTGGCGATCAGTCCAATGGCCTCGCGTCGTGAAAGGATGCCTTCGGTACGTCGAGTCGAATCGTCCACGATACTTCTCCTAGAGGACGGCTATCGGAGGCGAGGGTCGTCGGGATGCCAGCGATCACCTCGCCCGGGCCAGGAAGGCGACCAAGTCGGCCAACTCCTGGGGTGAGAGGAGTGAGTCGTATCCCTTCGGCATCAGCGACACGGAGCCCGCCTCGATCGACTCGATCGCTGTCCGCGGGATCCGCTCGAACGCCGTGGCACTGGTTTGGAGCACCAGTTCCGCATCGTATTCTTCGCGGATGATGCCCGAATGCACGCGGCCATCGTCCGTGAGCACCACGACCGGCTCGTAACTCCGCACGAAACTCGCGCTCGGCAGCACGATCGCCTCCAAGATGTCTCGCGCAGATCGGATCCCGCCGATCTTTGAAAGGTCGGGGCCGATCCGACCCCCGGCGTAGGCCATGGCATGGCAGGTCGTACAGGCGGCGCGATTGGACAGATAGATGGCGTGCCCCCGGGTGGCATCGCCGTCGGGGAGAGACCGGGCGAGCCGCTCGAAGGACTCCCGCTCATCCGGTCGGGCGGCGTCGAGACGGTAGAGCAGAGCCCGTCCGATGGATGCGTCCGAATCAGGAAGCGCGGCCACGGCCTTCTCGAGCACGGCACGAGGAATCATCTCAGGGTGACGGATGGCCGCGATCGCATCGATGGCTTTGGCGAGCACGTCCCCGCCATGGGCGATGAATGGCGGCAGAAGGATGGCGATTTCACCGCCGCTCAGACCCCCAAAGGTCGCCGCCACGGACTCAAGTGCCCCCGGAGAGAGCGTTGCGGCAGCGAGCGACATCGCGGCGGCGGGTCGGTCGAGCAGCGACATATCGCCCGCAGCAGACGTCGTGGATGATCGGCCACCGAGTATGGCAATCAGCCGGTCAATGACCGCGTCAGGAAGCTCGGCAGACGAACCGGCCACCCGAAGGGCGAGCACCGTGATCATCGGCGGCATGCCGTTGTCGCCTGCGATGGACATGACCGTCGGCTCCAATCGACGTCGCTGGTCGTCCGAGAGCGGCATGGCGGCGAGCGTCCGCAATACGAGCAAGGGAATGGCCGTGGAATGCTCCGTCGATCGATCGGAGACGCTTCGCCGCTCAAGGAGCGTCGAAAGCCGCTCG